>CAZPED010000444.1:0-4165 GCA_964585335.1 uncultured Planctomycetaceae bacterium
GCCGCATGCTGGAAACGATGTACCCGGAGATCCTGTCGTATTTCAAGCGACGGGAGTATCCGGTGCACGATCCGCAAGTGTCGCTGGTGGTGTGCACGTTTCGCACCGAGGCCGAGCTTCAGAAATTCGAGCCCGTGCCGCAGGGCGTGTGCGCCTACTATAGCGCGCAGTCGAACCACATTGTGATGTACGAGCAATCAAGGCTGGTCGAGGTGGCGCCCGAGCTGGCGATCAAGCAGGCCATCGGCACGGTGGCGCACGAAGGCATTCACCAGATTCTGCACAACATAGGCGTGCAGCAGCGGCTGTCGCGCTGGCCGCTCTGGACCGCCGAGGGGCTGGCCGAGTACTTCGCGCCCACGACCGTCGGCACGCGTTTACGCTGGAAAGGCGTGGGCACGCCCAACGATCTGCGGATGCACGAGCTCGAACGGTTTCTCAAGCAACCCTGGGAAGCCACGGGCGAGCTGGTCGAGCAGACCGTGTCGGCCCCCCGGCTGACGTCGGCCGGTTATGCGTCGGCCTGGGCGCTGACGCACTACCTGGCCACGCGCAAGAAAGAGAAGTTCCACGCCTACCTGCGCGACGTAGCCAAGATCGAGCCCTTCGAGCCGCGCGACGGGGCGCCCAACAGCGCCAAGCAAAAGGAAATGTTCATCCGGCACTTCGGCTCCGATTTTGCCGGCATCGAAGCCGACATGATCAAGCACTTGCAGACCCTGCCCTATACTGACCCGGTCGCCAATCAAACGCACTACGTCGTGCTGCTCGATACGTCGGCGGCCCGGTCCGCCGGCGTGACCAGTTCGCCGGCGGCCGTCCGCAAGTGGCAGGAAGACACGCTCACGCAACTGCCGGCCGCGGCGCGCGGGCAGGTCAACTTCCAGGTGATGCCGTTTCCGAACAAGTCGGCGGCCGAAACCTTCGCGCGGCAATGGCTGGGGCGCAACTAATCGCCTTACCCACGGTTCGCCGCGCCGCCAGCTACGGCGTGCGCAACCGGTCGAGCGCGGCGTCGATCTGTTCGTGGACTTCGTCGGTTTGTCGAACCACCAACAGTTGCCGCGGCGAAAAATAGCGCATCGTGCCACGGCCGCCCCGCGACTCCCAGCTCGACGGGCGAATCGTGTTTTCGATCAGATCGAGCAGTTCGTCCGCTCCGTCCGCGCCTGCTGCCCCACTCGTCCGACCCGGGCTGGCGGCCGGGCCCTGCCCTCGCCCCGCGGCTCCCGCCACGGCCTGCGCCGGGTTAGCTGCCTTGCCCGCCGGTTTGCGCGCTGCCTGCCGCTTCAGCTTCGCGGCCTGGCGATCGAGCCGGTTGCGAACGATCGTTTGCAGTTGCTGACGCTCGTTCTCGGGCAGCGAGGCGTCGGCCTCGAGCGCCCGGTACTGAGCCGTCAGCGCCTTGAGAGCCGAGGCTTGCTCTTCCGCGGGCGCCGTGGCCTGGCGGCGCAAGGCATCGCCGACGGAGCGGCGCAGCTTTGCCGGAGCGGCATTGGAGCGGGGGGAGGGCTTCGCCGCGGGGGGCGCGACTTCGTCGCCGCGGGCGGGGGCACCTGCGATTGCCAGCAGTGCCAGTAGCGCGGCCAGGCTGCATCGCATGATGGCGGTTCCTTGCTGCTTGTTGCCCCGGCAACTGAATATAGCAGATCGGCACGCCGGGAGGCCGCTAGCGGCCGAAATGGAATCCGATTGTTTGCAAAGCCTGCCGCCCGCGCTGCCGATATTATCGATACGGTTTTACCAGCTTCTGCTCGCGGCGGGCTCTGGCGGCACGACAACTCTCCGGCCTGAAAGTGTGCCCATGCAACTGGAAATCGTCAGCCACTGTTGGAACTACTCGCGGCTGCTGACTTACCAGCTCAGTTCGCTGGTATTGTACGCGCCGCGGAAGCTGTCGGTCACGATGACCGTGTTTTACAACCAGGCCGACGAACGCACCGTAAGCGTGCTCGACTATTTCGCGGCGATCGACGTGCCCGGCGTCCACTTGCGCCGCTGGCACCAGGAGCAGCCGCAGTTGTTTCGCCGGGCGATCGGCCGCAACCTGGCGGCGCTCTCCAGCACGGCCGACTGGGTTTGGTTTACCGACTGCGACCAGGTGTTCCATCGCGGCTTGCTCGACGCTCTGGCCGAGCAACTGCCCGATTGTCGCCAGCCGCTGGCCTTTCCACGCTATGCCAGTTGCACGGAGCTGGTTAAGGAAGATGACCCCATTCTGCGCCGCGTGGACCCTGGGCCGGCCGTCGTCGATATCGAGCCCGACCGGTTCGTCCCCCGCCGTCACGACCGGGCCATTGGCGCCATGCAGATTGCCCGGGGAGACGTGATGCGGCGCGCCGGCTACTGCAAAGACATCCCCCGTTACAAGCGCCCGGCGCGGCAGTTTGGCCGCACGCGCGAGGACCGCACGTTTCGCGCCTTGCTGGGCACGCCGGGCGAACCGCTCGACGTCGAGGGGTTGTACCGCATCGAGCACCTCCGCAAGGGACGGCGCCGCTGGTTCAATTTCAGCCGCAGCTTGTAGGCTCGAAAGTTCGCTTGCCGGTTCAGGCGTGCGCGACCTTGCCAGCTTGCAGCGACCGGGCCTTGGCCCGCGCCCGCACGCCCGAGCTGACCAGTAGCCGCTCTTCCAGCCGGTCGAACAGCTTCGACAGCCGGCTGCCATAGACGCACAGCGGCGCGAAGATGCAGCCCACGGCGGCACCCCAGAACACGTCACTCAAGAAGTGCGATTGTTCGAGCAAGCGCTGGCCGCCGGCCAGCACGGCAATGGCCGGAAACAACCAGCGTCCGCGCGGATAATAACAAGCCAGCACGATGGCCAGTCCGGCGGCGGTGGCGGTGTGCGACGAAGGAAAGCTCTGCTCCCAACTTGGGTTGCTGGCCAGTGGAAACCAGTCGCCGAACGATTCGAGCCCCCGGCCGTTCAAGTCGAAGTGGTGCGGACGCACCCGGGCCACGAGCAGCTTGACGATGTTGGCGGCCAGCCCCGAGCCAAGCCCCGCGGCCACGATCCGCGGCACGGCATAGCGGTGCCAGGGATCGAGCACGGCAATGACGACCACGATGGCCAGCACGCCCAGGCCGTGGCCGAAGATTTCGGCCAGGCCGCAAAGCTTTTGCACGACGGCCGGACAGCGGCCGCTTTGCACCCAGGCGGCGAGCGGGGTGTCGATGGCCAGGGAAGCGACGCCGGCCGCGGCCAGCACGGCGGCGCACGTCCACAGGTGGCTGATCGTGCGCAGACGAGGCAGCGGTATGTCGGCGTCGCTGTACAACTCGCGGTGACGGGCCAAGTGGGCCGATTGAGCCGAGGCAGTCATAAGAGCATCCTTGCCCTGAGGACCACGACGAATTCGTCGATGGGATTCACGCCTGTCAGATGGGAATGCGGACGCCGCGCGATCGGGTCGTGCGGAGGACGGAAGCATACCAAGCCCTGCCGCGGGTTAGAACAGCAGTTTCGCCCCCCGCGCAACTGCTGTTGTCGGGGTCCGGCTAGCTGCCGTAGACTGCCCGCCCCCGGGGGCCCTGGCGACCGAGTTGCCCAGGCGCTCTCCCCTGAATTCTCGGCCTGCACGCCTGGCAAGGACGCACGGATGCATAGCGCTCGTCGACAACAAGCGTTGCTAGCGGTGATTGCCGCGGCACTGTTCTTCTTCAACCTTGGTAAGACCCATCTCTGGGACGTCGACGAGGCCATCTTCTCGCAGGCCGCCAAGGAAATGTATCAGCGGCACGACTACGTTACCCCCTACTTCAACGGCCAGCTATTTCCCGACAAGCCGGCCATGATGTACTGGCTGATGATCAGCGCCTACGAACTGCTGGGCCCCTCCGAGTTTGCCGCCCGCTTCTGGTCGGCCGTCTTCGGTGTGGGCAGCGTGCTGGTCACCTATCGGCTGGGCCGGCTGATGTTTTCGCCCTCGGTCGGCTTTTGGGCCGGACTGATGATGGCCACGAATTTGAACTTCAACATCATCGCTCGGGCCGCCACGCCCGACTCGCTGTTGACGTTCTTTACGGCTCTGGCGCTGCTGGCCTTCGTGTCGGGCACGGCCAAGGCCAGGGCCCTGTCGGGCGAGCTCAACGAGCGAAACGCGCCCTGGTCTGGGCAGACGCGCTTCGAGCCCTCGTGGTCGAGCTATGCGCTGGTCTATGC
>CAZPED010000445.1:0-4154 GCA_964585335.1 uncultured Planctomycetaceae bacterium
GACACAGCAGATCGGCAGTAGCAAGTGCCGCACAGTCTCCCTCCTACCACCACGCCGCAGCGCCAGCTTAAGCCGCTCGCCTTCAGGGGGCACTCATGAGTGAAGCACAGCGCATTGCCAAGCAATTGCAGCGCACGTTCGAGGGCCGGGCGTTTCACGGGCCGGCTTTAAACGAGGTGTTGGTTGGCGTCGATGCGCAGACCGCGCTGCTCATTCCGACCGGCGCCAGCCATTCGATCTGGCAATTGGTGCTGCACGCGACGTTCTGGCAAGACGAAGCCCGCCGCTGGCTCGCTGGAAACTATCGTCCGCCGGCGGAATTGAACGACTGGCCGGCCGTGGAGTGTGCGACCGAAGACGCATGGCAAGCCGCGCTAGCAGAATTGCGATCCTCGAACGACGCTTTATGCGAGGTGGCGATGAAGCTGGATGACGCGCGGTTACCCGAGCGTGTGCACCAGGGGGCTCCTAGCGTGTATGTAACACTACATGGCATCGTGCAGCACAACGTTTACCACGCCGGGCAAATCGCGTTACTGAAGAAGCTGCTCGATCGGCCATAATCGGGTTTCCTATTCGCTTGCGGCCGGTTTAGAATCAGGCTTCATGCAGCCCACGCCTCCACCAGCGCCGCACGCCTTCACGAGCTTGCAGCCTCGCGTTCGCGAGGGGCTCGTCGTTTCTAGCCGGCGGAGCGTGCTCAAGGCCAGCCTGGCGGGTTTGGCGGGCCTTTCGTTTTCGGACGTACTGCGCCACCGAGCGCAGGCAGCCGCGGCAGGGCAGGCCTCGCGCGACCGCAAGAGTGTGATCCTGTTGTGGATGACCGGCGGCCCCAGCCACATCGATACCTGGGATGTTAAGCCTGGAGCGCCGCGGGAAGTGCGCGGGCCGTTTGGCGTCATCGGTAGCAAGCTGCCCGGCGTACAGCTGTGCGAATACCTGCCGAAGCAGGCCGCCATGATGGACAAGCTGACCATCATTCGCTCGGTCGACGCCCGCAACAGCAATCACGAACCCAACCAGGTATTTCAAACGGCCAACCTGGCCGCCGAGCCGCGGATCAACAACGAGGCCTCGCAGTATCCGGCCATCGCCTCGATCGTGTCGCGCCACCGCGGCCCGCAGCAGGCGATGCCGCAGAGCGTGGTGCTCAACATGCAAGACCGCTCGCACGTGGCCTGGGCCGGCTACCTGGGAAAGCAGTACGATCCGTTCCTGGGCAACCAGGCCAGCTCGCTGTTCAAGCTGCCAGGCGGTTTGGATCAAGACCGCATTCGATCGCGGCATGCCTTACAGCAACAGCTCGACCGGCTCCACCGCAACCTGGACCTGTCTGGCTCGATGGCGGCGCTCGACCGCTTCGAGCAGCAAGCGGTCGACATCGTCGCCGGCCGCAAGGCCCAAGAGGTGTTCGACCTGTCGCGCGAGCCCGAGGCGGTGCGCCAGCGCTACGGCGACCATCCGTGGTGCCAGCAGGCGCTGCTTGCGCGGCGGCTGGTTGAAGCCGGCGTGGCGTTCGTCACGATCGATCTGTCAAAGCACTCGGCCTCGGGCACGTGGGACACCCACGGCGATAACATTCCGCCGTACGGCGGCATCTGGAACGGCTTGCGGCCGCTGCTACCGGTATTCGATCATTTGCTGACGACGCTCGTGGGCGATCTCGACGAGCGCGGCCTGCTCGACGACGTGCTGGTGCTGGCAATGGGCGAGTTTGGCCGCACGCCGCGGATTGGCACGCAAGGCAGCAGCGACGGGCGCGACCATTGGCCGGTCGTCATGTCGATGACGCTCGCCGGCGGCGGCATGCGCCATGGCCAGGTGATTGGCTCGAGCGAGCGCGACGGCGGGCAGATCAAGGAACGTCCCGTGACGCCCGGCGACCTGGCCGCGACGATCTATCATCACATGGGCGTGCCACTCGACGGCACGTACGAGGACTCGCGCGGCAGGCCGCGTTACTACATCGAACACGGCGCGCCAATTCGCGAACTGATCTAATTGGCGCAAGCACTTGCGCGATTGTGCAAGCCATACATTTGGGCCTGTTATCCCCCGTCGCGTCGGCACTCTGCCACCGAACGGGCCCTTGACACCGCCAAGTGCTTGGTGGGAAATGGTAACCGTTGTAGCGATTGTCCCTCTGTCGGAACGGAGTGTCAGCGACATGCATTCTCAACGGACGATGAACATCGATCGGCGGCGGCCGCTGTGCCTGCTCGTCGCGGTTGGATGTCTGGTATACGCAATGGCGGTCGCGGCGCCTCTGGCGGGCGCCGACGAGTTGCCGGCCGATCACGCGGCCCAAATGGCGCGCAGCATGGACCTGTTCAAGGCCCAGGTCAGCACGCTGCTGAAGAAACATTGCGTCGGGTGTCACGGCGGCGAAAAGACCGAAGCTGAGTTCGATCTGACCACGCGCGAGGGGCTGCTCAAAGGTGGCGAACAAGGTCCGGCCGTGGTTGCCGGCAAGCCGCAAGAGAGCCTGCTCGTCAAGCTGATTCGCCACGAAGGCGATCCGCACATGCCCGCCGAGGCGGATAAGCTTCCCGACGCCGCGATCGAGCAGATTACACAGTGGATCGCCAGCGGCGCGGCTTACGACAAGCCGCTGGTCGACGCTGCCGAAACGCTGATCGCCAAGCAGGTGACCGCCGAGGACCGCAAGTTCTGGTCGTTCCAGCCGCTGGCCAAAGTTCAGCCCCCCAAGGTCAAGCAAGGGGACTGGTGCCGCACGCCGATTGACCACTTCGTGCTGGCGCGGCTCGAAGCCAAGGGGCTGAAGCCCAACGCCCCCGCCGAGCGGCGGAAGCTGATTCGCCGGGCGTATTTTGACCTGATCGGTTTGCCCCCCACCGCCGAGGAAGTCGAAGCGTTCGTTGCCGATCCGGCCTCGGATGCCTACGAACGTTTGATCGACCGCTTACTGGCCAGCAAGCACTACGGCGAGCGCTGGGGTCGGCATTGGCTCGACCTGGCCCGGTTTGCCGAGAGCCACGGCTACGAGCAAGACTACGACCGCCCGAACGCCTATCACTATCGCGACTTTGTCATCCAGGCCTTGAATGACGACATGCCCTACGACCAGTTCGTCAAATGGCAACTGGCCGGCGACGAATTCGCCCCCGACAACAACCTGGCCCTGATGGCCACGGGCTTTTTGGGCGCGGGCACGCACGCCACGCAAATCACGGCCAGCCAGGTCGAAAAGGAACGCTACGACGAGCTGGACGACATGACGTCGACCGTGGGCACCGCGATGCTCGGGCTGACCATCGGCTGCGCGCGCTGTCACGATCACAAGTACGACCCGATTCCGCAAGCCGACTACTACCGGTTGACGTCGACCTTTACCACGGCGGTGCGCACGGAAGTGGATCTCGACTTCCACCCGGAAGTTTATCGCGAGGAGAAGGCGGCTTTCGATCGTGATCATGTGCCACTGGTCGAGGCCCTGGAGAAATACGAAGCCGAGAGCCTGCCTGGCAAGTTCGATGAGTGGTTGGCCAAGAACGTGCCGCCCACCGCGCCGCGGTGGCTGGTTCCGGCAGTCGACAGCGCCGGCTCCGAAGGGGGCGCGGCCTTTACCGCGCAAGACGACTTGTCGATGCTGGTCACGGAGAAGAATCCCTCGCACGATACCTACACGTTCGTGATTCATACGCCGCGCCGCACGGTCACCGGCGTGCGCATCGAGGCGCTCGCGCATCCGTCGCTGCCGAAAAACGGCCCGGGCCGGGCGCCCAACGGCAACTTTGCGCTCTCCGATTTTCAATTGTGGGCGGCGCCGCTTGGCACTGCTGGGCCGGGCGCGCCGGTGAAGTTGACCAATCCCCGGGCCACGTTCCAGCAAGACAAGTTCCCGGTCGGCTACGTGCTCGACGACAACAAGCAGTCGGCCTGGGCCGTTGATCCGGAAATTGGCAAGAACCATGCCGCCAGCTTCGAGCTGGAAACGCCGCACACGTTTGAGCAGGGCACCAAGCTGACGTTCATTCTCAAGTTCGAGAATAATGCCAACCACAACCTGGGGAGATTGCGGCTATCGTTCAGCACGGCCGCCAAGCCGCTGGCGGTCGATGGCGAGTCGGCCATCGAAACTCGCTTTGACGAAGTGGCTCAGGCCATGGCCGCGCCGGCCGAGCAGCGGCAAG
>CAZPED010000446.1:0-4150 GCA_964585335.1 uncultured Planctomycetaceae bacterium
CACGAGCCCTTCGACGCGGCCGTCATCGACCCAGAGCGTGATTTCCACTTTGGGCAGAAAGGCCAACGAGTATTCGCTATCGCCGTACTGGTCGAGGTAGCTTTTTTGCCGGCCGAAGCCTTTGACCTCGCGAACGCTACAGGCTTCGAGCGGAGCTCGCTTCAAGCCTTCCAGCACCTTCTCGGCGAGGAAGGGTTTGACAATCGCGATGACCTGTTTCACGGTTCGCCCTGAAGTGGGCCCTAACGAGCCAGGCGGCAACCCGGCCTAGCTAAAGAAGTTCTCGCCGTACAAATTCAGCGGCGGCCTGGTCTGCACTTCCATGTCGCCATTAACGGTCGTCTGGCAAGCCAGCCGCATCGTGCTCTCATTGCCAATGTAGGCCATCGACACACGCAGCCGCATCCGCTCCAGAAAACCCATTGGGCTGGCATTCTCCATGCCCTTGGTAATCAGCACGCGGCACGATCCACAGTTACCCAGCCCATGGCAGTTGAGCACCTGGTGAATGTGCGGATAGAGGGAGACGCCGGACCGCAATGCTTCCTTGCGGAGGTTCGAGCCTTCGGGCACCTGAATTTCTTTTTTTTCGTTTACGAACTTGATGATCGCCATCGGGCTCCCCACTATCGACTTATCGGCGTCCGGCCCACCGGACCGTCGAAGCGTCCACTCTAGTCGCTTCCCTGCCCAAAATCTACCACACGGCCGCGGCGGAAACGAGGGCCTGGCAAACACCGTGCCCGGGAGCACGCTGCCATTGCAAACCTTCGGTCCCCAGCGTTGCATGGACGCGCCGCGCCGGGCGTGATACGTTCAAACGACATCTGGCCTGCTGCCCCACGTTCGATGCCGCGGCCATCATGCTACTCTGTGGAAGGCCCCGTACCGTGAGACCCTTGCTGACCATGCTATTCGCAGCGGCCCTATGCACGGCGTCTGTCAGTCGCGGGTTCGATTTCTTCCAGCCCCTCTCGCCCCCCAGAGCGGTGCAAGTCGTGGCCCGGGGCGGACTAGCGCGCCTGGCGCCGGCCGGCGGCCGCCAGGCAATCGCGCTGTGCATCGACGACGCCCTCGAGTGGGTCGGCGTCGAAGTGTACCGCACCAAAGACGGCCAACACGTCATCTTCGACGGACCGGCGCTCGACGGACGCTCCAGCGGCACAGGACTGATCAGCGAACACTCGCTGGCCGAATTGCAGCAGCTTGATGCGGGCAGCTGGTTCGCCAAGCGATTCAAGGCCGCCCGGATCCTCACGCTCGACGAGTGCCTGGAGCAGTGCAAAGGCAAGATCAACGTTTGCCTCGATTGCCGCCAGGCCGACGCCGCCATCTTGGTGCAGGCCGTGAAGTCGACCGCCATGGAGCGGCAAGTGCTCGTACACGGCAACCTCGAGCTGCTCAAGCGCGTCAACGAGCTGGCCACGGGCGCGGTGGCCACGATGCCCAGCTGGCAAATGTCCGACGAACCGGCCGCGTGGCTCGACACGCTGCGCCCGGCGGTCGTTCAGATTGAAGCGCCTGAATTGTCCAGCGACGTCTGCCGGCAGCTGCACGCGCGGGGCGTCAAGGTGCTGGTACGGCTGGCGGAATCGAACGACGGACCGCCAGCCTGGGATCAGACGCTGGCGGCTGGCGTAGACCTGGTCGACACGCATTTGCCCGAGGAGTTCGTGGCCCATCTGCTCAACGCGCAAATTCCCTCGCGGCCGGTGCGGCTGACCTGTCATCGCGGCGCGTCGCGTTATGCGCCTGAAAACACCTTGCCGGCCTTCGACAAGGCATATCGCTTGCACGCCGACTTCGTCGAGTTCGACGTCCGCCCATCCCAGGACGGCAGCTTTTATCTGCTGCACGACGGGCAGCTGGACCGGACCACCAATGGCCACGGACCGATTCGCGATACCCCCAGCGCCATGGTCGACATGTTGGATGCCGGCAGCTGGTTCGGCAAGCCATTTGCCGGGCTGCGTGTGCCGACGCTCGATGCGTTTCTGGCCGCAGTGCCGCCGGGGGTCAGTCTGTATTTCGACGCCAAGGACATTCCACCCGAAGCGTTGGCGGCCGCGATCAACAAGTACCATCTGGCCGAGCGGACGGTCGTCTATCAATCGGCCGACTACCTGGCAAAGCTGAAGGCCGTTGACAAGCGAATTCGCCTGATGCCGCCTGCTGGTTCCACGGCGGAGGTCGACCGCCTGGCCACTAGCTTGCGACCGTACGCGGTTGATACCCGTTGGACGGCGCTCTCGAAGCAATACATCGATCACTGCCACGCGGCGGGCATTCAAGTGTTTGCCGATGCGCCGTTTTTTGTCGACGTGAAGGGCTATCGCCGCGCGATCGACTGGGGCATCGACGTGATTCAGACGGACCATCCCTTGCGGCTGTGGCGAGCCATCGAGCTGACCGCCGCCGAGCGTGGCAAGCCGTAGCCAAGTCATGTCCCTGGCGAACCGCTCCGCGACAGGCGTCAGCCGCACAGCCCCACATTAAAATTGGCCAACGTTGGCTACTCGTTTTACCCTCGAAGCTTCATGAAACCCAAGCTGCTCATCGTCGGCGCCAGCGGATTCGTCGGTTCGCGCTGGGCACAGGTCGCTGCCCGGCAGTTCGACGTGGTGGGAGGCTCGCGCCGCCCGACCGCTGGCGAAGACGCCGTGGCGATCGACATTACCGACCCGGCCAGCGTGGCCGCGGCCTTCGAGCACGTGCGGCCGCGGTACGTGACCCACCTGGCGGCGCTTTCGGATATCGATCGGGCCGAGCGCGAGCGCGACCTGGCCGAATCCATCAACTACACAGGTGCGCTGCACGTCGCCCGGCAATGTGCCCAGCGCGAAATCCGCCTGATCTACACCTCGACCGACGCCGTCTTCGACGGCACCCAAGGGATCTATCACGAGAGCGATCCACCGACGCCCTTGAACTGGTACGGCCAGACCAAGGCCCGCGCCGAGCAGGCCATTACCGCATTGCTGCCGAGCGCGGCGATCGTGCGGCTATCGCTCGTGCTGGGGCTAGGCGCGCAGCCGGGCGGCAACTCGTACCTCGAAAAGGTCGCGGGAAACTTGTGGGCCGGTAATCCGATCATCACGCCGACGTTCGAGTATCGAAACCCAATCGACGTCGAAACGCTCTGCGCGTTCTTGCTGGAGCTGACGGCGCTGGCCAGCGCCACCGGCATTTTCCACATTGGCGCCAGCGACAAAATGTCGCGCTACGATCTGGCGCGGGCCCTCGCCCAGCAGTTGGGCTACAGCCCGGACCTCATCGTGGCTCAGCAGGCGCCCGTCGCTGGTCGCGCGCCGCGCGGCCGCGACGATTTTCTGGTCACGGACCGATTACGGGCGGTTTGCCGCACGCCTGTGCCGTCGTGTCGCGAAGTTATCGAAAGGGCTTGTCATGCAGTTGCCTAAGGCGGTTCACGAACTCGAATTCAATCACGGCGCCATCTATGGCCCCGAAGAGGCCGCGGCGCTGCAAGAAGTCTTGCAGGCGTCGGCTCCTTCCTGCGGTCCCAAGGTCAAGGCGTTCGAGGACGCCTTCGCCGCGTTCTGCGGCACGCGGCATGGGTTGGCCGTTACGTCGGCCACCACGGGGCTGGAGCTGGCCATGATCGCTTGCGGCGTCGGCCCCGGCGACGAAGTCATTACCACGCCCATCTCCTGGGTCTCGACGGCCAACGCCATCGAAGCCCGCGGCGCCAAGGCCGTGTTTGCCGACGTTGACCCGCGGACGATGAATCTCGACCCACGCGAGGTGGCCCGCAAGATTACGCCGCGGACCAAGGCTATTTTGCCTGTGCACTTGTATGGCCAGTGCTGCGACATGGACCCGATTGTCGCCTTGGCGCGCGAGCATGGACTGCGCGTCGTCGAGGACTGCGCGCACGCGGCGGGGGCCACCTATAAAGGCCGCCAGGCTGGTGCCCTGGGCGACATCGGCGTGTTCAGCTTTCACCAGCAAAAGAACATGACCACGCTCGGCGAAGGCGGTCTGGTTACCACCAACGACCAGCAACTCTACGAGCGAATGCTGTCGTATCGCTCGCTGTGCTGCCTGACTTACGACCCCAAGGGCAAGTACTTGCCCATCGACGAAAGTGTGCGGCCGATGGGCAAACGCTATTGGCTGCTCGACTTTGCCG
>CAZPED010000447.1:0-4147 GCA_964585335.1 uncultured Planctomycetaceae bacterium
CGCAGCGGCTTGCCGGGAGGGACTTTCGTGGCAAACGATCAGGGCGGTATCCCGTCCGGGCGCGCCCCGCACAGCCTGACGCAAGTCGCTAACCGTTTCGCCCCGCGGATACAACGAACGTGCCCATCCTCGGCGCTCACATGTCGATTGCCGGCGGCTACTTTCGCGCCGTCGAACTTGCCCGCGATTGTGGCTGCGACTGCGTCCAGCTCTTCACGAAGAACAACAACCAGTGGCGGGCCAAGGAGTTGACCGACGAGGACGCCCAGCGCTTTCAAGCAGCGCTCGGCCAGACGCAGGTTGGCTATCCCCTCTCGCACGACTCTTACCTGATTAACCTGGCCAGCCCCGACGACGAGCTTTGGCAAAAGTCGGTCGATGCCTTCCGCGTCGAGCTGTTGAGGGCCGACAAGCTGGGCATTCCCTGCGTCGTCACCCATCCGGGCGCCTTCACGTCCAGCTCCGAGAGTGAGGGCCTCGAGCGGGTCGCCCGCGCTCTCGACCTGGTTCACCGCCAGACGCGTGGGCTCGCGGTCTGCACGCTGCTGGAAAATACGGCCGGACAGGGAAGCTGCCTGGGCTGGCGGTTCGAGCACCTGGCCGCCATTCGCCAGGACGTGGCCGAGCCAGAGCGCGTGGCCGTGTGCATCGACACCTGCCACACCTGGGCAGCCGGCTATCCACTCCAATCGGCCCAGGAGTATGCCGACACCATTGGCGAACTGGACCGCATTGTCGGTATCGAGCTGGTCCGGGCCATTCACGTCAACGACAGCAAGAACCCGCTGGGCTCGCGCGTCGACCGGCACGAGCACATCGGCCGCGGCAAGATGGGCGTGGAGCCGTTTCGCCACCTGGTGAACGACCCAAGGTTTGCCGCGGTGCCGATGTACCTGGAAACCGCCAAAGAGCAAGAAGGCGGCGAAGAGATGGACGTCGTCAACCTGCGCATGCTGCGGTCGCTAGTGGCCGGCGCGTCGCCAGGGGCTAAGCCTTCCAAGAAGCCCGCACCAAAAGCACCGGAATCTCGGTCCGGTGACGGACGCTCGAAGCGACGCTCCCCAAAATCAGGTCGCTGAGCATGCGGTGGCCGTGCGTGGCCATGGCGATCAGGTCGCACCGTTCGCGTTCGGCAATGGCCACGATGTGATCGGTCGGCTCGCCGCAGGCCAGAATCGTATCGACCTGGAACCCGTCGGCCGCCAACTCGGCACGGCGTTTCTCGAGGTAAGCCCGGTCGGCGCGAATTTCGGCCGAGTCTTCCAGACCGAGTTGCTCCTGGTTGCGGGCCACGAAGCCATCGGCCACGTGCAACAGCGTCAAGCGCCCGCCCGTCATCCGAGCCAAGGGGCGCACATGCTGCAAGATGGCCTCGTCGGCCGGCGAGTTCTCGACCGGAACCAAAATGTGCTGGTACACGATTACGTCATCCGCAAGCCAAACCGCCATACACGAGCTAGGGCGACGTGCCCGAGAGCGCCTCGGCCAACACTTGTTTAAGCAAGTAGACGTTCAATGATACTATGACAACGGTGACGAACCAAGCCAACACGACCAGCAGCGGCCGATTGACGAACCGTCCCATCTTGAGCTTGTCGGACGTAAACATCACCAGCGGTACGACCGCAAAGCTTAGCTGCATCGACAGAATCACCTGGCTCAGCACGAGCAATTGGCCGACCCCCGACTCGCCGTACAGCATGGCCACGATGACGGCCGGCACGATCGCCACCATCCGCGTCAGCAGCCGGCGAACCCAGGGCCGTAGCCGCAGGTCCAAGAACCCTTCCATGACGATTTGCCCGGCCATTGTGCCGGTCAACGTCGAGTTCTGCCCCGAAGCCAACAAGGCCAGGGCAAACACCGTGCTCGCAAAGGTGTCGCCCAGCATGGGCGAAAGCAGCTTGTAGGCGTCGCCAATGTCGGCCACGTCCGAGTGCTCGCTGCCGTGAAACGTTGCCGCGCTGACGATCAGAATGGCCGCGTTGATGAAAAACGCAAACAGCAGCGCCACGGTCGAGTCGATCGTGGCAAAGCGAATCGCCATGGCCTTGCCCTGATCGTTCCGCTCGAACGCCCGGGTCTGCACGATGCTCGAATGCAGGTACAGGTTATGCGGCATGACCGTGGCCCCCAGGATGCCGATGGCCACGTAGAGCATCTCGGGATTGGTCACAATTTCGGTGCGCGGCACGAACCCCGCCAGCAGCGGACCGAATTGTGGATGCGACACCACGATTTCATAGGCAAAGCACATCCCGATCAGCAAGATCAGGCTCGCCACCAGGGCCTCGATGTAGCGAAAGCCCTTATTCTGCAACAGCAAGACCACCACGACGTCGACAGCGGTCAAGGTAACGCCCACGACGATCGGAATGCCGAACAGCAGGTTGAGCGCGATCGCCGAGCCGATCACTTCCGCCAGATCGCAAGCGGCAATGGCAATTTCGCAGATGACCCAGAGAAACATGGCCACGGGGTGCGAATAGTGGTCACTGCAAGCCTGTGCCAGGTCGCGCCCCGAGACAATTCCCAACTTGAGCGCCAAGTGCTGGAGCAGAATGGCCATCAGGTTCGAGAGCAGCACGACCGACAGCAAGGTGTACCCAAAGCGTGCGCCGCCGGCCAGGTCCGTGGCCCAGTTGCCCGGACCCATGTAGCCCACGGCCACCATCAGCCCTGGCCCAGAAAAGGCCAGCAGCTTCCACCAGAAGCCCCGCTTCGAGACGGGCACCGAGGCATAGGCCTCGGGCAGCGATGGGCGCGCACTTTGCTTTCGCCACCCCGTTTCGCGCAGCAGTTGTTCCTCGGCGGAGATCGACCCGGTCGACTGGCGTTTCATGACAGGCAAGTCCCGCGATACCAGCGGTTTTTCAAGTGCGAGGCTGGCAACGATGCCCATTGTGCCTGGATCGGCATTTGTTTTCAATGCCAAAAATCATTATTTCTACATAACAAAATAGTAAGGTTTGCCAGCTCGCCGCCGGGCGCGGCCTGACGGCTGGTTGCCCCTTCTGCGCCGCTCGCACGGCCGGCACACTCGGCAGGCAGCAGCGGTTTTAAGGTCTTTGCAGGTGGTGGCTTAAGCACCGAAGCCAACCGCCAACCACAGGCTCCGAAAAGTTGACTTCCGGTTTCCGACCGGTACATTACTGGTAGTGCGCGGTCGGTTCCGCATCTTCACAGCTTGGACGAATCCCCGTGGGTCTGACCTACTTCAAGCGGTTTCGGATGGAAATCGACCTCACGGGCCGCCAACTGGGCGCACCCAGCCTGCCCAAGGGCTACCGGGCGCTGGCCTGGGACGACTCCTTGCTCGAAACGCACGCGGAGACGAAGTACCACAGCTTCCGCTCTGAAATCGACGCCAACGTTTTTCCCTGCCTGGGCGATTGGGCCGGCTGTCATCGCCTGATGAACGAAATCCGCGCCAAGGCCGGGTTTCTGCCCGGCGCTACCTGGCTGATCGCCCGCGACACCGCCGAGGGCACGCCCGAATATTGCGGAACCATTCAAGGAATCCGCGACTATGCCGGGCTGGGCGCGATCCAGAATCTGGGAGTCACGCCCGAACATCGCAGCCGGCAACTGGGCACGTGCCTGCTGCAACTGGCTTTGACCGGGTTCCAACAAGCCGGCTTGCGCCGCGCGTTCCTCGAGGTCACGGCTCAGAACGACGGGGCCATACGCCTCTACCATCGCGTCGGCTTCGTCAAGGCCCGCACGGTTTATAAGGCCGTCGAGGTCGCCTACTCGTAAGACCCCTTTGGTGTGCCTGCCCCCTTGCTGCACATCGCCGCAGGCACCACAATTCACCGCTTGTCTTGTCGTTCTGCGTGGCACGCCAGGAGCTCACGTGACCCAGCGCATTTTGTCGCATACCTACGAAAACGGCTTGGTGCTCGTCGCCGAGCCGATGCAGTCGCTCGAGTCGGCGGCATTCACCTTTCTGGTCCCAGCCGGTTGCGCCTATGAACCGGCGTCGCGGCTCGGACTAGGCACCTTTACCTGCGAGATGGCGCTACGCGGCTCGGGCGAGCGCGACAGCCGCCGCTTCGTGCAGGACCTCGAAAACCTGGGCGTCGAGCGCGGCGAGTCGGTTTCGACCAGCCACACCAGCTTCAGCGGCGCCACGCTGTCGGCCAAT
>CAZPED010000448.1:0-4147 GCA_964585335.1 uncultured Planctomycetaceae bacterium
GTGAAGTGAGAGAGGGCGCGCGTTCATCGTTGCGGTCTTATCAATAGGGCAGTTGTGTGTTCACCACGATTTTCTGATCGTTGAGCGACATCCAGCTCACGGTGGTCGACATGCTACTAACCCCCGTGAACCGAGTGACCAGCGACCAGGCCATGCTGTCGAACGCGGCGCCGGCAGGAATGGTCACCTGCACGGTAAAGCGGTCGAGCGGCAGCGCGTCGGACGGATTGGTCCAGCTGGGGCTGGCCAGGCAGGTGAGCGTTACCTGGGCGCCGTTGTAGGCCGCCGCGGGCATGCCTGCTGTACGCAGATAGTCACGCACCGCTTGTTGAACCATGGCATTGGTTACCGGAGTGCCGTCCACGTAGCCGCCGGCGGCGAAGCGCGCGCCTTCGCGCGCGCCATTGATCAGGACCTGGTTCATCTGAATCATCCGGCCGACTTCCCAGACGCCGAACATGATGATGATCAACAGCGGCAGCACCATGCCGGCTTCAACGGCCACCACGCCGCGGCGATCGGCATTTGAGCGGGAATGGGTCATGGCAGTACTCGGTAGCGAATCTGCGGGCGGCAAGAAAGGATGAGTCGCCGCCACGGTTGCGACTTGGACTTATCGGACATTGAAAGCCTACTGCGCAAATGTGCGGGTGAGGCAAATTCATCCGATCGCGAAGGCCTCGCCGGCGCGGCCAGGCCTTGGCGCAATCGCTACGACCGCTAATGCCTGGGGGCGCGGGAGACAACCTTGGGCGGCTGCGATGGCCCTGCTTGCAGTGGCTACTGCTTAAGTTGCCATTGTTCGTCAAAGAAATCGGCCGCCACAACGCGCCCCGGATGCTCGGCATCGGGCGAGACGGTGGCGTCGACGATGGCCCAGTCGGGCAGCTTGGGATTCTGCAGCGAATTGGTGCGGTCGTGGGCTTCGCGATGGGTCGGGCCGCTATTGAGCACCAGGTACCGATCGGGCCGTAGCGGGTTGGGATAAATCAAGAGTGGCAAGTGGGTTTCAGTGGCAAATGTTTGCTGGCCGATCGCCAGTCGTTCGCCTTGCCAGCAAACCGGCAGCCCCGCGGCCGCTCGGCGGATGATGGCGTTCGAGTCGGCGTCGCCCCAGGCCACGACGTGATAGCGGGTCAGATCGTCGTCGGTCACTTCGACATCGCGCTTGATGCGCAGGTCGCCCCGGTAAACGTCGCGCCAGCGCGCCTGAAAATGGGCCAGCTCAAAATCAATCCAGCGCTGCTTGGCGGCGCTGGTCTTGCCCGTGGGCAGCACCACCAGAAAGGGCTCGACAAATGCATCATCGATCGGACCTTGCAGCTCGGGTACTTTGCGCAAGCCGTTGCCTCCGGCGCCGTCGGTTTGACGCCAGCCTTCGGCGCGCCGCTCAAACTCTAGCGGACCACCGGAAACTTGCACCGGTTGATCGTCGATCCTCAATTGCGGCGGGCGCTGGGCCGGGGTCAAACGTAATCGCGTAATATTCCTCGTTTGCACGACCACGGCGCCGTCGTTGCGGCGCTCGGCATCGATCCGCGCATCGCGCCAGTGCGCTTCGAGGCCCAACGCTTCCACCCAGTGAAGCTTGCCGTAGCGGAGCGTTCGGGTTTGCAGCGAGACGCGGGACGGCTGGCGGTCGCGCCCCTTGGCCGCGGCCGACCGCACTCGTTCGAGAATGTCGTTCCAAACCTTCGGGTCGTACTTGTGTCCAAGCCCCGGACCAATCAGGTGCGTGAGGGTGTGCCCTTGGTGGGCGAGCACTTCGGCCATGAAGTCGGCGGCATCTTTTTGCTTATCGACTTCGCCGCTATAGGCGATAACCGGCACGTTCAGCAAGTTGCGGGCATAGTCGGGCACGTCGTATAAGCCCCAGAGCGCCTGCTCGTAAACGGGCGGGTACTGCTCGGGCTGAAGATGTTGATACCGGGCAACGTCGACGAAACCGGCTCCGGCGTGTACGGCGGCCCAACGCTCTGCATAGTGCGCGCCCATGTGCCAGGCCCCCGCCCCGCCCATCGAAAAGCCCATCAGCACCACGCGGTCGAGGTCGACCGGGTAGTGGGCCGCGACCGATTCGATCGCTTCGAGCACGTCGATTTCGGCCGCCGATTTCCAGCCCAGGCAGTTACGCCCGTAAGGATGCAGCACGATGGCATCGTCGACCTTGACCTGACCGATTTGCCGCCGCCGTTCGGCCAGAAACGCTAGGTCTGTCAACTTGTCGTTGCGGCCGTGCAGCCAGATATAGAGCGGCACCGGGCGGGTCAAATCGAGCTTCTCGGGCAGCACCAGACCATACGGTTGCACCGAGCCATCGATTTTGGAAACGTAGCCGCGGACTACCGGCCCCCGCTGGTTGGTCCAAGAGGTCTTCCCCGCCTGCAACTCGTCGAGTCGTGCCTGACCCGCTTCGAGCAGGGCCAACGCTTCGGCGATGTCTTGCGGCCGGTAGTACTCGTTGCCGTCGACGGCTCGCCGGACCGCCTTGGCGAAGATGCGCACGTCGGGCACAAGGGCCGCCGCGTCGGGCTTTTGCGCCGCGGCAACCAAGCCGGGCAGTCGTGCCTCGAACTTCTCCAGTGCACCGACGATTCGTTGCCGGTCTTCGTCGAGGATGGAAATGCCCGCCGGCGGCAACTGGCGGGCGATGGGCTGCCAGTCGGCGCCGCCAACGACCGTCGAGCCGTACATGCTGAACCACAAGACAACGAGGGTGCGACAGTGGCCGGGCATGAACATGACTCTCGACTCAGTGAGCTGCGCGGCGGCGCGAAAAATGAGCCGGCCGCGGACTTGCCGCAGCCGGCTCGGTATTACGAAACACAACGCGGCCAGCTACACCACTTTCGTGATGCCAGGCACGGGCAGCGTGTACAGCCCGTCGGGACCCGGCAGCGACCGCGGCGTGGCGTCCAGGGCGAAGTGTTCGGGAGCCAGATCGATTGTCGATTGGATAGACTCTTCCCAGGTAATTACCTTGCCCGAGTACGTGCACATACGGCCCAGAATGGCAGTCATGCTGCTCTTGGCGCCCGCTTCAGCTTCGTTGATCGGACTGCCCGAGCGAATGCTGGCAAACAAGTCGTCGTGCTCGACCTGGTAGGGGTCGGGCTTGGGACCGCGGTAGCGCCAGGCGTCGCCGCTGCCCGGCTTGATCGTGGCATCGCTGATGGTCGACATGCCATTGGTGCCCACCACGTGCTCGGAAACGCTGTTCCAGCAGCCGGGGATGTGGCGGCATTGGCTGAACATTCGCGAGCCGTCGGCGTACTCGAACTCCACGGCGTGGTGGTCGAACGTTTCGCCGTAGTCCTTGCCCTTGCGCACCTGGCAGCCGCCCATGCCGTTGGCCTTGACCGGGTAGCCGCCCTTAAGCCAGTTGATCACGTCCATGTTGTGGATGTGCTGCTCGACGATGTGGTCGCCGCAGATCCAGGTGAAGTAGTACCAGTTGCGGAGCTGGTATTCCATTTCCGATAGCTTGCGGCCGTACTTGCTTTCCAGGTGCTCGCGGGTGTGCACCCAGGGGGTCGAGCCGTTCCAATAGACGCGGGCAGTGTGGATGTCGCCAATCGCGCCGTCTTGCAGCCGTTTGATCGTTTCCAGGTACTTGGCTTCGTGGCGGCGCTGCAAGCCCACGCCCACGGCCAGGTTCTTCTTGACCGACTCTTCGGCGGCGGCCAGCACCTTGCGCACGCCCGCAGCGTCGGTAGCCACTGGCTTTTCCATGAACACGTGCTTGCCGGCCTTGACGGCGGCTTCGAAGTGCAGCGGACGGAAACCGGGGGGCGTGGCCAGAATCACCAGGTCGGGGCCCGCTTCGAGTGCTTTTTGGTAGGCGTCGAAGCCGACGAACCGCCGATCTTCGGGCACATCAATCCGGTCCTTAACACTTTCCTGGGCATTGAGCTCGCGGTAGCTGCCATCCAGTCGGTCTTGGAACAGGTCGGCCATGGCAATGAGCTTAACCTTGCCCTTGGTCGAAAGAGCCTGCTTGGCCGCTCCCGAGCCACGACCACCGCAACCGATCAGCGCGATTTTGATTTCATCGTCGCCAGCCGCATGGGCGCTGCGGCCAATCGACAGGCTGCCGGCCAGGGCGCTACCCATGATGGCCGCGGTCGAGCCCTTGAGAAAGTCGCGG
>CAZPED010000449.1:0-4145 GCA_964585335.1 uncultured Planctomycetaceae bacterium
TACCTAGCAGTCTAGGCCCGCCTCGCTTATAAAGTCAAACGTCACTTCGGGTGGGAACAGGCTAACTCCGAGCGCCTAAGAAACTATAGCTCGAATGGTGAAGTTAGGCGGGAGGGCAAATTTCCCCTTGGAGGCTTGATTTGCCGGGGGCACGACCGCGGACACTTGGTCGAAAAGCCCCTAGATGCCGGCCCGCGCCGAGGTTGGCCCGGCGCTCATCAAGATTCGCGGGCAAAGCACACGAGGCAAATGTCGTCGCTAGGAAGCCGTCCGCCCACGAACCGCCGCACATCGTCGAGCAGCGCCTTGCCGAGGGGCGCGGCCTCGGGCTGTGCTCTGGCAATCGTGGCCCGCACGCGCTGCGAGCCGTAAACATCACCTTGGGCATTCATGGCTTCGCTGACACCATCGGTATACAGCAACACGCAATCGCCGGGGGCCATGGGCAGTTCGATTTGCTGGTAGGGACGTTTGGCGTCGCAGCCCAGCGGCAACCCGCCTTCCCCATCGCCCAAGGCGTCGATCTTGCCCCCACGGCGCCGCAGAGGGGGCAGATGACCGGCATTGACCACGGTCAGCCGATGCCGCACCGGGTCGAGCACGCAGAGGGCAAACGTCACGAAATGGTAGTTGAGCATTTCGGCCGACAGGTCCTGGTTCAATTGCTCGACCGCCGCCGCCGGCGTGGGACAGGTGGCCAGGCAGTACCGCACCTCGGAGCAGAAGTGCGCCATGAGCAATGCCGCCGAAACGCCTTTGCCCGCCACGTCGCCGATGGCCAGAGCCAGCCGCCCATCGGACAGGGGAATGTAGCCGAAGTAGTCGCCGCCCACTTCATCGGCCGGCTGATAGAAGTCAAAGAACTGATAGCCGGGGACCTCGGGTCGGCGCTGGGGCAGAAACTGCAGCTGCACCTGTTTGGCGGTGCTGAGGTTTCGCTGGTGCGTGCCAATATCCCAGGCCGTCCGACGTGCGCCGGCCGTCTCGAGTTCTTGGCCGGCAATCGTAGCCACGGCCACCAGCACGTCGAGATCCGCCTGGGTGAACCGCCGCATCGGGTCGGTAGTGTCGAGGTATAAGATGCCTAGCGGGCGGCCGGTGGGGCCCATCAACGGCGCGCAAATCAGCGTGAGCCGCTGATAGTCGAACACCGATTGGCTCATGTCGGGCGAGTCCGCCTCGCCGTCATCCATCAAGATCGCCTGCGCCGTGGACATCACGTGCAGTGCCGTTTTGCGGCTGATGGGACCGAACGTCATGCTGTGGCCGCTCTCGCTCTTGCGGTGCTTGAGCGCGCGGGGCACCAGGTGCCCGTCGGCCCCTTCGCCCAGCAGAATGTAACCCCGCGCGGCCTGGGGAAAGATTTCAAACAGGCTGTCGAGAATTTTGGGCAGAATCTGATCGACGTCGAGTCCGCCCTGCAGGTCGACGGAAATCTTCAACGCCGCGCGAAACCGCGCTTGCGAGCTGGTATCGTCCGGCTCGTCGCCACCGCCGGCATGCACGACGCGACTGGCGGCGGCCCGCCCTCGGCCGGCTTCTTCGGCCAGAGGCACGCTGACTACCGTGGCCGGCTCTGCGGACTGTCCCTCGGTGCGCTCAGGCGCCAGGCCGGCATGAAAGACCGCGGCGACCTCGTAAATCTGGATCCGATCCTGGTCCTTGATCGCGGTGCGGGTCTCGATGCGGCGGCCGTTGACGTAGGTGCCGTTCAGACTCGACAGGTCCTCGATGAAAAAACCCTCGGGCGAGCGTACGATGCGGGCGTGCTGCCGCGAAACCGTGTGGTTGCGCAGCACGATGTCGCAGAACTGTTCGCGGCCGACGATCGTCTCGTCCGCCGTCAATTCAAACAGCTGCCGGCCATTGGCGTCGGTGCAGACTTCGAGGGTCGCCATGTCAAAAGTCCTCGCCCCAGCGCTGGCGCAAGACTGGGGGCTCGGCTGGCCCAGAATGGCTCCGTCCGCTCGCGAAAATCCTCCCCTATCGATCACTTTCCCATTCGTTTCGGGGCGTGTCAATCGAGTTCTCATCGGCGTGTCGCGCAGGGTTGCCTGCCGAACGGCTAGTGGCCGCGCGGCGGACAACTTCTCGCGCCCTGAAGCGGATCGTGTGGGCGCACAAACGCCCCGGCCGATGTTGGCCAGACGCGTCGCGCCAGGCATGCGGATTCTGAGGTGTGTTCGTCCACGTCCGGCCGTTCTTGGCCGGACGAACAAGCGGCAAGCGGCCGCGGGCGCTCACGGACAAAGCCAGCACTTGCAGACACCAGGCACCTGAAAGCCGGATGTCAGCCCAGGTTGCGAATCGGAGTACCGATGCTCAGCCGCTGGCGGATTTGCTGAAATTCGTCCCAGTACTGCTGGGAAAAGTCGATTCCCAGGTGCTGCAAGATCGTGGCGGCCAGGTCGGCCGGCGACACCGGCCGATCCTTGACGTAGGCGCCGATGGCGTTGGTCTCGCCATAGACCTGCCCGCCCCGCACGCCACCGCCCGCCAGCAGCGCGGTGAACGCGTGGGGCCAATGGTCGCGGCCCGTCTTCTCGGTCATGCCGTTTTGCACGATCTGACCGATCTTGGGCGTGCGTCCGAACTCGCCCGCCACCACGACCAGCGTCGACTCCAAGAGTCCTCGGTCGTGCAAATCGGACAAGAAGGCCGAAAAGGCCTCGTCAAACCGCGGGGCCAACCGCTGCTTGAGCGAGGCGAAGTTGTGGTTGTGGGTGTCCCAAAACGGCGAGACCTTGTCGCTCCGCGTCTCGTCGTCCCAGTTGACCGTGACGAGCGAGACCCCCGCCTCGACCAGCCGCCGCGCTAGCAGCAGACTCTGGCCGAATTTGCCCGTGCCGTAACGTGCCCGTAGCGGCTCGGGCTCCTGATCGAGCCGAAACGCTCGGCGGGCACGCAGATCCGAAAGCATGGCAAAGGCGTTTTCCACGTGGCCCGAGAAGGTTTGCACCGTTGGCTCGGCAACCAGCGAAGGTGGCGTGGCTGCTTCGAGAGCCCGCAACAGTTCGCGCCGTGCGCGTAGCCGTTCGGTCGGCACGTCGGCGGCGGCTTCCAGCCCTTCGACCCGAAATCGGGGATCGCTAGGATCGCCCCCCACGAGCAACGGATTGCTCAATTCGCCCATGCGGCCGCCTGTCTGGCCGGCAATGCTGTTGCCTTGCCCAGCGAACTGGATGTACCAAGGAAGTACGACGCTTGCGGGCAGTCCCCCCTGGCGGCGTCCATAGCGCATGACCAGCGAACCCAGCCAGGGCCAATCTTCGGGCCGAGCCTGGTCGGTCACGGGGGGGCCAAAATAAGGCCGCCCGCTAAAGAGCTCACTGCAAGCCGGTCCGTGAACCGGCATGCGGTGCTCCAGCGAGCGGAGCAGGCAAATCTTGTCGATTTGCCCTGCCAGTCGGGGCAAATGTTCGCAAATCTGGATGCCGGGCACTCGGGTGGCAATGGGGCGAAATTCGCCCCGGATTTCCGCCGGCGCGTCGGGCTTCATGTCCCAGAGGTCGATGTGGCTGGGCCCGCCGAACAGAAATATGAACACGCACGAGCGTGCCGGGCCGCTGGGGGGCGATTGGCCAGTTGAGCCGGCCCGCAGCCGTGCCAGTTGCGAGGAAGACATTCCCAGCAGGCTCAAACCGCCGATGCGCAGCAGCTCGCGCCGGCTAATCCCGGCCGTCTGGCCTGCCGCGGGTGCGGAGTTGGCAAAGATCGACAGCATCGCACAGGCCGCCAGGAGAGCGATTCAAGGGTTGCCTGCGGGTCAGTCTCGGCGATTGCCCCGGGTAGTGTCAACAAAATGGGGCTCCGCCGGTGTCGACAAAGTCTGCCCAGACAGCTCTGCGAGCTCTAACGACCATGGCTGCTGCACCGAGAGTGCTGTCACTGCTATCGCTAAAGCATTCGAGCAAAATGGCTTATATCGAATTGACCCTTGTCCGAAACGGGACAGCATTAAACTATTGTGAGTCGCATTGCCTCGGTTGCCGTGACCGTCCAGGATGCCCCGGCAACTAACCTTGCGTAAACTTCGGCGACTGATATTCTTACCGCCAGCTTTTAAACCATTCTCTCACGATTAGCCGTTTTATGATGCTGCTGTTAGTCGGTGGTATGTTTTGCGTGTTTCTCTTGTCGCTCGG
>CAZPED010000450.1:0-4140 GCA_964585335.1 uncultured Planctomycetaceae bacterium
CAGCGAGGCCACGACCCGCTCGTGGTCGGCGTCGGCGAAGCTCGCGCCGCTGGGCACGCACAGCCCGGTGGCGAACACCCGCTCGGCCACCGCCCCGCCGACCATGGGCGCGTCGGCGTAGAGGGGCTGGAGGTGCATCGGCTTCCACGCCGGGCGGGCCTCGATGTCGTCGGCGGCGAGGCGGGCGGCCACGTCGGCCGCGGTGGTGCCGGTGCGGGCCGGGTCGATGGTGAGGACGGTGAGCCAGTGGTTGGGCTCGCCCCACGGGGCCTCGGGGAGGAACCCCACGCCGTCGACGTCGGCCAGCACTAGTTCGATATCCTGGCAGCGTTGTTCGACTTTCATGCACACTCCCGCGCAGGCGTGGTGGATGGCGCGGCCATCGCCGTGGGAAAACGGGCCAGCACCGGCTCGCCAGGGGCCAGTGCCCGTCGCGCCTCGGGAAACAGCCCCACGACGTCGGTAATGTCAATCAGCCCGCACGGCCGCCCCAGCGAATCGACGATCGGCAGCTCGCTGATCTTGCGTTCGGCCATGATCGACACGGCGTCGAGCATCATCGAGCCGGCCGGCGCGGTGCGTGGCCGCACGGTCATCACTTCGCAGATCGGTCGATCCAGCGCGGCGTCGCGTTTGCTTTCGAACAGCCGCGCCAGGTCGCTATCAGTAAACAGGCCCACCAGCACTCCCGCGGCGTCGACCAGCATGATCGCGCCGGTGCGGCGCCCCGCGCGGCTGTGGTCGACGAACACCTCGCGCACGCTTTGCTGGGCGCTGGCCAAGCGGCAGTCGTCCAGCGCGCGCATGAAGTCGTCGACTTTGCTCAACTGTCGCCCCAGGTTGCCGGCCGGATGAAAGCGGGCAAAATCCTCGCGGCTGAATTCGCGCCGCCGGCTGGTCACCAGCGCCAGCGCGTCGCCCAAGGCCAGCATGGCCGTGGTGCTGGTGCTGGGCGCCAGCCCCAGCGCGCAGGCTTCTTGCAGCGGCCCCAACTCGATGGTGACCCGCGCGGCGCGACCCAACCGGCTACCCTTTCGGGCCGTAACGGCCACGAGCGCCACGCCAAACTCGGCCAGCGAGGGCAACAGCCGCACGACTTCTTCGGTTTCGCCGCTTTGCGAAAAGGCCACCAGCACATCGTCGCCGTGAATGCGTCCCAGGTCGCCGTGCACGGCTTCGGCCGGATGCAGAAAGTGGCTGCGGGTGCCAGTCGAGGCCAGCGTGGCCGCGATCTTCTGCGCGATCAGCCCCGCCTTGCCCATGCCCGTGGCGATGACGCTGCCTCGGCAGCCGTACAGCAGGTCGCACGCCTGGCAGAAGCGCTCGTCGAGCCGGGCGGCCAGCGTGGCCAGCGCCTGCGACTCGAGGGCAATGATCTCGCGCGCGTAACGTAATTGCTCGGCGGGCGATGATTCGGGTGCCATGGAGCAACCTCGCGGGGAAGTTTTCGCGGCGGTGGTGTGCTGCAATCAGGGGGGAGCCGTTCTAGGACGCGGGATTGTATCGACCTGTCCGCCCCCGGGCAATGTAGTTCTAAGCTGCCACTCCTGGCTGGCTTAGGAAAGTTTGCCTATAATGCTAGGCTATTCGACGAAGGTAGCGTGTTTGCCGGGCCCGGTTGGCGGAGAGCCCGCCGCTAGCATTCCCCTGGGCCCCCGATATAAGGAATCTGCCATGATCGTCACGACCAAGGAACTGTTTCAGCAAGCCTACGGCAAGTACGCCATTGGCGCCTACAACATCAACAACCTGGAACAGACCGTGGGTCTGTTTCGCGGCAACTTGGGGCAGAAGAACTCGAACACCGACCCGGTCGACCCCAGCAAGAGCGCGCCCTTCATCATCCAGCTCTCTCGCGGCGCCCGCTCCTACACCGACAAGCGTTTTCTCGAGGCGATGATTCGCGCCGCCGAGGAAGTTTTCGAGCCGGCCATCTTCGCCGTGCATCTCGACCACGGCACCGAGGAAGTCTGCTATGACTGCATTGATAGCGGCTTCTACTCGTCGGTCATGATCGACGCCTCGCACGAAACGTTCGACGAGAATATCGCCATCACGCGCCGCGTCGTCGAGCGGGCACACGAAAAAGGCATTTCGGTCGAGGCCGAGCTGGGCATGCTGGGCGGCGTCGAGGAAGACATCTCGGTCGATGCCGACAACGCCTGCCTGACCGATCCCGACCAGGCCGTCGAGTTCGTCGAGCGATCGGGCTGCGACTCGCTGGCCGTGGCCATCGGCACCTCGCATGGCGCCTACAAGTTTACCGGCAGCCAGGGGCTGCACTTCGACCGCATTGCCGCCATTCAAAAGCTGCTGCCCGGCTTCCCGCTGGTCATGCACGGTTCGAGCAGCGTGCCCAAGGAATGGGTCCAGCGCGTCAACAAGGCCGGCGGCAAGCTGGGCGACGCCAGCGGCGTGCCCGAAGATCAGTACCTGCCCGCCGCGCGTCTGGGCGTCACCAAGGTGAACATCGACACCGACGGCCGTCTGGTCTGGTGTGCCGTCTATCGCGAAGTGTTTCGCGACAAGCCCGAGGATTTCGATCCGCGCACGGCCGGCAAGCCGTTCATGGCGGCCTATGCCGAGTACATCACGCACAAGAACCAGAAGCTCGGTTCGGCCGGACAGCTGGAGAGCGTACGTGCCGCTCTGGCAGGCCAATTGACCTAAAGCCATTTGGCGTTGCGGCTGACGTTTTGGCGAGGGTCGCCCGCGCGGCGCGCGTGCGCGCCTACGGCGCGTCGGCGGCCTCGATCAGGCTTTGCGCGGGCCCGGCTTGCTGGTCGCTGGCAATCGGTTTCTGCTGCTTGGGCGCCTCGTAAAATGAGCGGTCGGGCGTCGCCTGTGCGACGCGAAACACGTACAGCTTCTGCACCGTGCGGTCGCTGGTCGTCTGCGTGAAAAAGCAATGCCCGGCACTGCCCGGCCGATCGGGCAGGCAGGTTACCAAGAGCATTTGTCCCGGCGACAGCGTGGCCGCGATCCGCAACTCGGGAAATAGCCGCCGTTCGCGCTCCTGGCGCCAGGTGTACATCCCCTCGCTGTTGACCACCCGGGTTTTGGCGTCGCCGTAGTGCAATTCCGGGTCGAGCTCGATGCGCGTGCGGCCGTCGGGCTCGGGAAAGGCCTGCATGACCAGCCGGCTTTCGGCCTTATAGAAGGTTTTGCCTTTCACTTCGCCACCGACGCGTTGCAGGATCGACACCTGGTCGTGAATCGGCGAGGTCACCAGGTCGCGGCGGTCGCCACTGCGCGGTTGCATCACGGTCAGGCGAATGCCTTGTTCGCTATCGAGCGGCGCCTTGGCTCGCTCTTCGGCCGCGATCGGCTGGTCGGTCATTTTCAGCAGGCCGGCCAGCGCCGCCGGCATGCTCGGCCCGACGATGCCCGCGCGAAAACCATTTTGCGCGAGTTGCTGCCGCAGCTCGGCCGGCAGCGGCTGCTCGTCCACTTCAGACCACAAGGCGGTCCATTGCGGATCTTCGGGAGGGGCGGGGGCCGAGAATACTTCCAGCGTCGTGGCGTCGGGCGTCGGCGCGAACGGCGATAAGGGCGACTTGCCTTTCGGCGCATCGACCATCCGGCAGCCAACTGCCGTGAGCAGCGCAAAACTGAGCACGAGCGCGCGCATCGCTAAGCGTCGGAACAAGCGTTGACCCATCGAAATGAAAGACGAGCGGGCGACGCCGACCGCGCCGCCCCCTAGGATTTGCGGGGCGTAGAGTACTGGCACGGCCCCCCGGGGTCAACGGCTACTGCCGTGCTAGCTAGGCGGTCCGCACCAGCTTGGGCGTGGGCAGTTTCTGGCCAAAAATGCGGCCGTGGCGCAGCTGTAGCTGCCGGAAATCGAACCGCAGGAAGTCGTAGGTCGCCCCCGGCGGCTCCATGTCCAGCCACTTATGTACGAGCGCCTCCATCAGGGCGTCGAAGTTGGCCATCGGCTCGCCCATGCCCATGACGACGACGTGCGTGACCCGCTCGCCGGCCGGCAGCCGGTTGCGGGCGTGCAGCAGCTGCTCGACGATCTCGGCGGGGCGCAGGTTGCGGACGACGCCGCCGATGCCGGAGGCGCAGAACACGCAGCCCATGCCGCAGCCCACTTGGGTGCTGACGAGGACGGTGCGGCGGTCGGCCGCCTTG
>CAZPED010000451.1:0-4139 GCA_964585335.1 uncultured Planctomycetaceae bacterium
GCCGGCGGCTACCCGCCCAATAATCGCTTCGATCACGTCACTGGCTCCTCGCCGCTAATCACCGCTGAATGCTTCGATTGTAGCTTGCCGGTGAGGCAGGCAGATAGTTGGCACGCGGCGCCCACTCGCGCAGAAAAACGACTGAAATCGCCTCCGAATCGGGCAAAGCTTCGGGGAATGCGTGGCGGTCCGCCGCTGGCAGACGGCTGGTAAATCGGGCATACTAGCCGGTTCTAGTTTGGTGTCTACTTTTCCGCGCTGACCTACCTGTTTTCCGCGCTGACCTACCTGCGAAATGACGAACTCACCCGCCCCCACGCCGCTTGCCGGCACCGCCCTGCCCTCGTACGTGTTCGATTCTCACCAGGCGCTGGCCCGCCAGGTCGGCGCCATGATTGCCGGCATTATTCGCGAGCGCGCGGCCCAGGGGCAAATGGCCGTGCTGGGGCTGCCCACCGGCAGCACCCCCGTCGGCATCTATCGCGAACCGGCGCGGTTGCACCAGGAGGAAGGGCTCGATTTTGCCAACGTCATCACGTTTAACCTTGACGAGTACCTGGGGCTGGGCGCCGACCGGCTGCAGAGCTACCGCCGCTGGATGCACGAGCACCTGTTCAAGTTCATCAACATTCGCCCCGAAAACATTCACATTCCCGACGGCCTGACGCCGCCGGATCGGCTGGAGGAATACTGCCGTGAGTATGACGCAGCGATTGCCCGCGCCGGCGGCATCGACCTGCAACTGCTGGGTATTGGGCGCAACGGCCACATCGGCTTCAACGAGCCGTTTAGCGCCCGCAACAGCCGCACCCGCGTGGCTACGCTCGACCCCGTGACGCGGCGCGACGCGGCCAGCGATTTCTTCAGCGAAGAAAACGTGCCGATCCAGGCCATCACGATGGGGCTGGGCACGATTCTCGAAGCCCGCAAGATAGTGTTGATCGCTCTGGGCGAGCACAAGGCGGGCATCATTCGCGAGACGGCCGAAGGCCCCGCCACGCCCCGGGTGCCAGCCTGCCTCTTGCGCGAGCACCCCAACGCTTCGCTCTGGCTCGACACGGCCGCGGCCGGCAAGCTGACCGCCACAACCACTCCCTGGCTGCTCGGCAAGGTCGAGTGGACCGACACGTTGATCAAGCGGGCCGTCCTGTGGCTGAGCGAGAAGACCGGCAAGGCGCTGCTCAAGCTCGACGATAATGACTTTCGCGAACATGGACTGCACCAACTGCTACGTCACCACGGCCCGGCCCAGAGCGTGGCCCATCGCGTCTTCCGCTGGATGATGGATACGATTGACTACCATCCCGGCGGGCGCGACCCGAAACGGGTAATCTGCTTCAGCCCCCACCCCGACGACGACGTGATTTCGATGGGCGGCACGCTGATTCGCCTGGTCGAGGACAAGCACGAAGTGCACGTGGCCTACATGACCAGCGGCAACATCGCGGTGTTCGACCACGATGCCCGGCAAGTGGCCGACATGGTGACCGAGTTCAACCGCATTTTCGGCATCGACGAGCTGAAGTCGCAACAGCTCGAGCAGCGTGTGGCCGCGGCCCTGGCCAGCAAGAAGGCCGGTGAAAGCGACAGCGCCGAGGTGCTGGCGATCAAGTCGCTCATTCGCTGGGCCGAGGCCAAGGCCGGCGCCATTGTGGCTGGTTGCCGCGAGGAGCACCTGCACTTTCTCGACCTGCCGTTCTACCGCACCGGCACCATTGCCAAAAAGCCGCTGACGGACGAAGACATCCGGCTGATTCGCGAGCTGATCGAGCGCGTCGACCCGGCCCAGGTCTACGTCGCCGGCGACCTATCGGACCCCCACGGCACGCACCGCGTTTGTGCCGAAGCCATCTTCCGTGCCCTGCTGGCCATGGAAAAAGACACCGGCCATCGTCCCGAGGTGCTGCTCTACCGCGGCGCCTGGCAGGAATGGCCGCCGCACGAGATCGAAATCGCCGTGCCGCTCTCGCCGCACGACCTGGAAGTGAAGCGGGCCGCCATCTTCCGGCACGAGTCGCAAAAGGACTCGGCGCTGTTCCCCGGCCCCGACCCGCGCGAGTTCTGGCAGCGTGCCGAGGACCGCAACCGCAACACTGCGGCGGTTTATAACCAGTTCGGCCTGCCCGAGTACTTCGCCATGGCAGGCTTCGTGCGCTGGAACGGCGTGCCGCTGTAGCAGCAGCCCAGGTGTTCGACGAGCTCAACGAGCCGATTCGAGTCGTGCGCGCTCGGAACGGGCGACTACTTGAACCGCACCAGGTAGGGCATCATCAGCTCGGTCGGCTCGGAAAACGGCTTCTTGAGCGTGGCGGTCGTTTTCAGCGTGTCGACCAGCTCGGGCGACAACGCGCGGGCTTCGGCCTCGATTTGCGAGCCGCCGAATAGCTGCTCGAGCAGGCCGCGCGGCTTGGGCAGAATCAGCGTTTCGATCTTGTCCTCGGGCTTCACTCCCGCCAGGGTCTTTACTTCGGCAACGGCGTCGTCCAGCGTGCCTAGCTGGTCGGCCAGACCGTTGGCCACGGCCATCCGGCCCGTGAAGACACGCCCCTGGGCCAGTCCTTCGAGCTTCTTGATGTCCATCTTGCGGCCCGCGGCAGCCTTCTGCGTGAACTGCTCGTAGGTCCCAAGCATCAAGCGCTTCCAGGCCTCGCGCTCTTCGAGCGAAAACGGATCGGTCATCGACATGACGCCGCTCGTTTTGCCGCGGCTGATGGTCTCGGTCGTGACGCCGATCTTGTCGAACAAGCCGCGCAAGTCCAGCTTGCCGCCGACGACGCCGATGGACCCGGTGAGCGAACCCGGTTCGATGAAGATCATCTTGGCGCCCATCGAAACGTAGTAGCCGCCGCTGGCCGCCACGTCGCCCATGCTAACGACGAGCGGCTTTTTGGTCTTCACCGTTTCGCGCCAAATCAGGTCGCTGGCCAGCGCCGAGCCGCCAGGGCTGTCGACGCGAATGACGATCCCTTTGACCTTGGGGTCATCGTCAACTTGCCGCAGAGCCCGCACGATCGTGTCGGAACCGACCGTCTCGCCTCCGAACAAGCTGGTGGTGCTTTCGCCGGTGGTGATCGCGCCCACGATGTACACGATGGCGATCTTGTCGTTTTTGCTCGCGCGCGCCGCCTGCTGGGCGCCCCCCATGAACAGTTTCATCATGCCGGCCATGCCGGCGGCATCGTCCGACTTTTTGCGTCCATAGTCGCGCTCGACGGCAAGCTCATCGGCCCCCAGTTCCTTTTTCAGCTCATCGCGCCACTGGTCCTCATAGGCAATGCGGTCGATCAAACCCGCTTCCTTAGCGCCCTGCGCCGTAAACAGCCCCGTGTCGATCAGCTTCTTGACCTGGGCCGCGTCGAGCTTGCGGTCGGCGGCAATTCGCTCGACCATCTGCTCGTAGTAGTCGTTGATCACGGTTTCGTACTGGGCGCGGAACTCGGGGCTCATGCTGGTCCGCGTGAGCGGTTCGCTGGCCCCCTTGAAATCGCCCACCTGGATGAAATCAGCCTGGATGCCCAGCTTGTCGAGCAATCCCTTGAGGAAAATCACCTGGGCTTCAATGCCCGTGATCATCAGCGAGCCCGACTCGGGCATGATGATCTGGTCGCAGGCCGAAGCGATCAGGTAGTCTTTTGCCCCGGCGGCATGCACGTCGGCAAACACTTTTTTGCCGGCCTTGCGCACCCGGGCGACAGCGGCCCGCACTTCGTCGACCTTGGCCAGCCCGACGTCGGGTTCGCGGAGGCGGAGCACGACGCCCGTGATCTTCTCGTCCTTGGCGGCCTTGTCGAGCCGGTCGATTAGTTCGCGCAGGTGGGGCTTCAGCTCACCGAACAGGCTCTCGCCAGCCAGCCCCTCGGGATAGCTCTCTTTGACGGCGATGCTGGCCAGCGTGAGCTTCTTGACCGCTTTCTCCACCTTCTCGGCTGGTTTGTCCGCTTCGGCCGCGGTGACCAGGGTCGTTACAGTGCCAACGCACAGGGCCAGGCACACCAGGAGCCACGGGCGGACGGTTCGCATGGGATCGACCTTTGGAAATAGCGGAGAGGAGTGGGAATGGGACCGCCCGGCCGGTTCCGGCACAGCCTGCGCGTATTGTTGGACCGCGCGCCAGGCGGAGTCAAGCTAGCACCGGTTCA
>CAZPED010000452.1:0-4119 GCA_964585335.1 uncultured Planctomycetaceae bacterium
AGCGTGCAGTTGGCGCTCGATTCGAAGTTGGTTTGCGAGCCGTCGTAGTCGACGCCCAGGCCGCCGCCGACGTCGAGGTACTCGAGCCCCGCACCTTTCTTGACCAGGTCGACGTAGACGCGGATTGCTTCGGTCAGCGCGCCTTTGATCTGGCGGATGTTCGTGATCTGGCTGCCCAGGTGGAAGTGCAACAGCTTGAAGCAATCTTCCATGCCCGCCGCTTTGAGTTCGTTGAGCGCGCGGAGGATTTCGGTGACCGTCAGGCCGAACTTCGAGCGGAATCCGCCCGACTGCTGCCAGCGCCCCGAGCCGCGGGCGGCCAGCTTGACGCGCATGCCGATCATTGGCCGCACGCCCAGCTTCTGGGCGAACTTGAGAATCAGCTCCAGCTCGGTGTACTTCTCGACCACCGGAATGATGTGCCGGCCCATCTTGAGCGCGATCATCGCCATCTCGATGAACTCGGCGTCCTTGAAGCCGTTGCAAATGATCGGCGTGTCGTTCGAGGCCATGGCCAACACGGCCAACAGCTCGGGCTTGCTGCCGGCCTCGAGCCCGAACTGGTAGGGCTTGCCGAAGCGCAATACTTCCTCGACGACTTGCCGCTGCTGATTGACTTTGATCGGATAGACGCAGCAGTAGCGGCCCTGGTACTTGTGCTCGGTAATGGCACTATCGAAGGCGCGATGAATTTCGCCCAGGCGATGCTTTAGAATTCCCGCGAAGCGAATCAGGATCGGCAGATCGATGCCGCGCAGCTGCAAGCGATCGACCAGCTGCTTCAGGTCGAGCCAGCGGTCGGGGTCCTTGGTCGGATGGACGCGCACGTGCCCATTCTCGGCGATGGAGAAGTATCCCTTCCCCCAGCGAGCGATGTCGTACAGTTCGGCGGCGTCGGTGGCCGTCCACCGTCGGACCTCTTGATCGAGCATGATACGCGCCCTTTCGCGGCACAGCGGAACCTTGATTACAAGCTTTCTATCGTACCGAATTATTGACAGCCAGTCGACGGCGGACCATGCCTAAAACCCCTGCCGGGGCCGAAACTTCGGGCTCGCCGAGGCCGACGGCGCGCGGCATAATCGGCAGCCGACGCCGGCCGTTCAATCCGCCGCCCCGGAAAGCGCTCTACCATGCCCTGCGACCTCCGCTGGATTGTGAGCAGCCGCGCTAGCGCCCTGCATGCCGCCGCGGCGCTCGAGGCCGGCCTGCCGCTGGCCGACGCGCGGGCCAGCGTGCTGGCACAACCGGCCGCCGACCTGGCCGACTCGCTCCGCCGCGCGGGGATCGAACAGGCCAGCTTTAGCGCCCACGCGGTGCCGCTGGCCGTCGCCTGCGACAAGCCGCGCGACTGGTCGGTAGCTCTCGTCGCCAAGGCGCTGGGCCCTGCCGATAGACATCTGGCGTTGTGCGACGAGCTGGCCGAATGCCTGACCGTGCTCGAGCGTGCCTTCGAGCAGGTGTATCCCGGCGCATTGGCCGAGTTGGAATTGCGATCGGCTCCGCTGCGCGAGCAGTGGGAAGCCCGCGGCGGCGGGCTGCTGGCCGCCCTGGGGCGCGTAACCGAGCCAGCGCTGATCGTGCCGGCGGCCGACGTCGTTCTGGTTCAGCCCGTGCTGGGCGGCGGCGGAACGGCGCACGCGCTGTACAACACCGTTTGCTTCGAGGCCGTGCTGGCCAATGCCCAGGCGCGGCTGCCCGAGGTGCTCCGGCTGGGCTGGCTGTTGGCGCAACTGCACCTCGACCTGCCGGCTTACGGCGAAGCGCTGCCGCCAGGCCGGATCCAAGCGGTGGGCGCGCTGGCGCTGTTGCCAGCCACGCTGGCCGCGGGCCAGCAGGTCGAGCTGACGCATGACGGCCCCGATACGCTAGCCTTGGCGCTGCGCGCTTGGCTGGGCCACGCCGACTTCGCACAGCAACTGTCCGCCTGGTGGCAAACCTACCAGGCGGACCGACCGGCTTGGAGCGTGGCGCTGGCGGCTCTCGAACGAATGCTCGCCGCGAGCAGCTAGGCGCATGGGCCCACGACCGTTAGGCCAGCGGCTTTTCGACGACCGTCGCTTTGCTAATCACGACGGGCTGAACCGGCCGATCCTGGTGACCCGTCTGCACGGCGCCAATCTTCTTGACCACTGCCAGGCTGGCGGCGTCGGCCGTGCGTCCAAAGGCCGTGTACTGGCGGTCGAGGTGCGGCACCTTTTCCAGGCAGATGAAGCACTGCGAGCCAGCCGAATTCGGATCGCTGGTGCGCGCCATCGACAGCACGCCGGGCTCGTGCTTCGTGGCGTTGAACTCGGCCGGAATCGTGTAGCCCGGGCCGCCGGTGCCGGTGCCCTCGGGGCAGCCACCCTGAATCATGAAGCCGCTGATGATGCGATGAAAAGATAAGCCGTCGTAGTAGCCGATCTTGGTCAGCGCGAGCAAGTTCTTGCAGTGCCCCGGCGCGACTTCCGGCAGCAGGTCGAGCGTAATCGGGCCAAGGTTCGTGTCGAACACCAATTGGTACTTGTGCTTGCTGAGGTCGATGTCTTTCAGCGCCGCTTCCACTTCGGCCTTGCGATTCTTGGCCATGAGAATTCCTCGTTTTTGCGTCTAGGGTGGTTGGGGGGCCGGCCTGTCAGCCAGTACACTAGCAGCCAACTTGCTCGGGCGGTAGCACCCCCAAGGCTGGTCCTAGGCCGAGCAAACTCGACAGGCGGGAGCGCGCGGGCATGGACTGGGTTCAAATCTACGATCCGCTGGGTTCGCCGTGGCTATCGACCGTCGTGGCCGGCGCGCCGATCGTCGTATTGCTGGGGCTGTTGGTCGCCGGGCAATCGGCGCCCCGCGCCGCGCTGGCCGGGCTGCTGGTCGCGCTGGGCGTGGCCATCGTGGTGTTCGGCATGCCAGCTTCGGCGACCTCGGCGGCGGCGCTCTATGGAGCCTGCTTCGGCTTGTTGCCGATCGGCTGGATCGTGCTCTCGGCGGTGTTCCTGTTCCACCTGACCGTGCGCGCCGGCCAGTTCGAGGTTGTCAAACACTCGGTCGCCGCGATCTCGCCCGACCGGCGGATGCAAGCGCTGCTGATCGCCTTTTCGTTTGGCACGTTCGTCGAAGGGGCCGCCGGCTTCGGCACGCCCGTGGCCATTTCGGCAGCGCTGATGATCGGCTTGGGCTTTTCGCCGCTCTACGCGGCCGGCCTGGCGCTCTTGGCCAACACTTCGCCCGTGGCCTTCGGCGCGCTGGGCACGCCGATCACCACGCTGGCCAAGATTTCGGGCATCGACGAAATGGCGCTCAGTCAGATGGCCGGCCGCCAGCTGCCGCTGTTCTCGCTGATCGTGCCGGCTTGGCTCGTGGCCACGATGACGGGCTGGCGAGGCGTGGTGGGCTGCTGGCCGGCGATTTTGGTCTGCGGCGGCAGCTTTGCGGGCATTCAGTTCCTCACCGCTAACTTTCACGGCCCCACGCTGGTCGACGTGGTCGGCGGCCTGGGATCACTGGTTTCGCTAGCCGTGTTCTTGCGATTCTGGCAGCCCAAGCAGATCTGGCACTTCGCCGACGAGCCGCCGCACCACGAGCGCCCCTCCGGCCCACCACTCTCGCGCGGGCAGGTGGTCTATGCTTGGGTGCCATGGGTGCTGCTATCGCTCCTGGTGTTCATCTGGGGCACTCCATCGGTTCGCACCGTGCTCGACGGCGGCGCCGACGCGCAGCCCAATCCGCTCTACGGCATCAGCAAGCTCTCCTGGGAAGTTCCGGCCATACACAACCACGTATATCGCGCCGCCCCCGTGGCCCCGGTGGCCGAGGGCTCGGACCGGGCAGAAAAGCCCGAGGACGCCACCTACAAGTTCAACTGGCTGTCGACCACCGGCACGGGCATTTTTCTGGCGGCCGTGCTGACGGCGCTCTGGTTGCGAATCTCGCCGGCCGGGTTCTTCAGCGAGCTGGCCGGCACGCTGTTCAAAATGCGCTGGGCACTGGCGACCATCGCCTGCATGCTCGCGCTGGCTTTTGTCACCAAGTACAGCGGCAGCGACGCGACACTGGGGCTGGCCTTCACGAAAACCGGCGCGCTCTATCCGTTCTTCGCGCCGCTGTTGGGCTGGCTCGGCGTGGCGCTCACTGGTTCGGACA
>CAZPED010000453.1:0-4100 GCA_964585335.1 uncultured Planctomycetaceae bacterium
CCGGCTAAACGTGCTTGGCGCCCGGATGCCCGCTTTCGACCACGAACGAACTGCGGGTGACAAGCGGAGCATCGGGCCGGTCGACGAAATCGACGCCCTGGTAGTCGCTGCGCCACGATTGCGGCGTAACCGTGCAGCTGACGTAGCCGCGCTGGGCGTTGAAGAACTTGACGAACGGATTCTCGGCCATTCGTTCCGAAAGTCCCTTGGGTTCGGCCACGCCGTTACCGCCCGAGCTGATCGACGTGCCCACGAATTCGGTGGCCACGGTGGCGTCCTCCGGCCGGTCGAAGTCGACCTTCAGATCGTTGACCCAGCTGCTGTGAATATCCCCGGTCAGCACGACCGGGTTGGGCACCTTGCGCTCGGCGATGAACTGGAGCAGGCGTTTGCGGGCCACGTCGTAGCCCGACCACTGGTCGGGGCTGAACTTCCGCTCTTCGTTCGGGCCAAAGTCGACGCGGGCCATCATCACCTGCTGACCGAGCACGTTCCACTCGGCCGTCGATTTGAGCAGCGTGTTCATCAGCCAGCCTTCCTGCTTGTTGCCCAGCAGCGTGGCCTGGGGATTGATGTAATCGCCTTCCAGCGGGCCGGCCTTGTCTTGGTTCGGCTGATCGGTGCGATACTGGCTCGTGTCGAGCATGGCAAAATCGACCAGCTGACCCCAAGGAATCGAGCGGTAGAGCCGCATGTTGGGGCCATAGGGCAGGGCTCGACTCCGTAATGGCATGTGCTCGTAGTAGGCCTGATACGCATTGGCCCGCCGCAGCAGCAGCTCGGCGGTCGAAATGTCCTTGTGCTCCGAGATGCTGCCGGCGTAGTTGTTATCCACCTCGTGATCGTCCCACACGACGATCCAAGGACAACGCGAGTGCGCGGCCTGCAACAAGGGGTCGCTCTTGTACTGCGCGTGCCGGTTCCGGTAGTGCTCGAGCGTGATGATCTCGGGGCCATGGTGCTTTCGCAAGGGATTGTCGCGGCCGCCGTTCTCGTAGATGTAGTCGCCCAGGTGCAGCACCAGGTCCAGGTCCTCGGCGGCCATGTGTTGATAGGCCGTGAACAAACCCGATTCGTAGTGCTGGCACGAGGCAAACGCCAGCCTCAGCCGCTCGGGAGTGACTTCCAGGGCCGGCGCCGTGCGCGTCCGTGCCACCTTGGTTTGCGCGTCGCCGACCGAAAACCGGTAGAAGTACCAGCGGTTGGGCTGTAGGCCGCACAGTTCCACGTGTACCGAGTGACCCAACTGCGGCGTCGCCAGCGCCTTGCCGCGCTGCACGATCTGCTTCATGCCTTCGTCGTCGGCCACTTCCCAATCGACTTCGAACGTCTCGGGGGGCATGCCGCCGCCTTCCAGCGGCGCCGGGGCCAGCCGCGTCCAAAGCACCACGCCGTCGGGCGAGGGATCGCCCGAGGCCACGCCCAGTTGGAACGGGTTTTGCGGGAACGAGGCGTTGCGCTTCACCGCCCCCTCGGCCATCGAACCCAGCCAGGGCAGCATCGCCAGCGACGCCCCCGAAAGGATGAACTGGCGTCGACTGGTCTGAAACTGGGCAGCACGAGCCCAATTGCGGTTCGACATGACGAGGTGCTCCTGATGCGAGAACAGTTCAGAACGCGGAGGTCGGCGGCAAGCAGGCCGCATGCTACCCGACCATGATAACTGCGCAACTCAGCCGATCCAAGCAAGAAGGCCCCGCGCGGTTGCGCCCCTGCGCCATTCACACGACGGCCTAACCCAGCTCTAAAGCGAGCTGGGCGTAAACGCCGCGCCCACGCCCAGCTTGGGCAGCGAGATATCCTGGGCGTCGGGGGGCACGAGGCTCAAGATCAACAGCGTGAAGTCGCGCAGCGTCTTGCTGTACTCGGGCGTCACCCAGACGTAGCAGTCGCCGCGGCAGCCCTTGTAGTGACCGACATAGCAGGTGCAGGGCGGCACGTCCTTCTTGCACCCGCAGCTCAGCCAGTTCATGGCGAACGGGTTGGGCTCGTCCCCCAGATCGGTCACGAGGGTCACGAGTCCCTTGATCTTATCCTCGGCCTGTTCGAGCACGGCGGCGCTACGCTGCGGCCGCTCCAGCGAGTAGCCCGGTATGAAGGGCTCGTTGGAAACGCTGGCCGTCAGCTTGACGATTTCGCGACGCACCATGCCCAGTTCCAGCTGCATCGCAGTGAGCGACAACGCCGTAGGTTGCTGCGGATCGACCTTCGCCAACAGCTCATCCATCCGCTTATAGAGTCCCTGTAGCTCCTCGCCGATGATCGACAGTTTTTCGTCGCGCTCGGGCGAAGCGCCCAGTTTGAGCGTTTCGATCATCTCGCCGGCCACCTCGCGCGACAGCAGCAAGTGGTAAGTCGCGCTAAGATCGCACACCTTCTCAAAGGCCTGACGCTTGAGCGACCGGTCGGGGTCGGCCGGGTTGACCGCCTTCTGATAGGCCAGTTGGAGCAGTTCGAGATCATCGGACTCGATGACCGCGTCGAGATTCCATTGCTCCAGTATCGCGCGGCCGGCCGCAACGCTCGGCACCACTTCGGCGCCGATCTGACCAGGCAGCAATGCCAGATTGCCCTGATCCGACACCTGCACCAGCCCACCCGAAATCTTCACGTGCCAGGCAATCGAGTCCGGATCGCAAGCGAACATGGCCAGATTGTCGAGTACTTGCTGATATTGCAAGTCGGCCAGCGTGCTCCCCTGGTTGAGCGTCTTGCGCTGCAGCTTGACGTGCGTGCAGCCGCACGTCGCCAGCAGCATCACGATGACAACCCCGCGGAGCATGCCCGATCGCCTTGATTTGCGCGCAGTTCACCAGCGCGGCCCTTGCGGCCGAATCGCTGGCTATGCATCGTCGCACCCGAGGCTTCAACTTGAGTAGCCTGCGCCGAGAATGCCGAAGAGGCAGAAGTTGCCGCCCTGGCGGCGGTAACTTGCAAGCTCTGCGCCACGGCGGCAAAGCGTGCTCCGCCGCCGGACCAGGCCAGCAGTGCTAGCGCTGCTGGCAACGTGTCAGCGGGCGGCCATTGCGGCCGAGCCCACGCAATACAGCCGAGCCGACGTGCGAATCAGCAACTTGTCGCCCACGATGACCGGTGTAGCCATGCCCATGTCGTCTTCGGCCAGCGTGTTGGTGTGCAGAATCTCGAATGCCGGGCCCGACTTGATGACGAACGTGACGCCGTCTTCGTTCAGCGCGAAGATCTTGCCGCCATAGCTCCACGGCGACGACGTGAAGGCCTTGCCGTTGGGAATGCGCTTGCGGCCGTAAACCTCTTTGCCGGTGCGGGCATCGAAGGCCGCCATAAAGCCGCGGTCGTAAAGAATGTACATCGTTTCGTCCAGCACCAGCGGCGTCGGATGGTAGGGGGCGATCTTCTGGCTCGACCAAATCACGTAATCATTGGTCGTGGCGTCGTCAGGGGGCGTAATGTCGCCGCTCGCGCCCGGGCGAATCACATACAGCGGGTTGCTGCCCCACACGACGTGCCCGGCCGCCAAAAACAGCAGGTCGAACTCGGCAAACGGCGTGGGAATGGCCAGAATCGACTTGCCCTTGATCTGCCACAGCAGCTTGCCGTCCAAATCGTACGAACGGGCATAGCCAATGCCTGAAGTCACCAGTTCGGTGCGCAGCGGATTCTTCCACACGAACGGCGTGGCGTAATTCGTTTTCTCCTCGCGCTCCACGCGCCACACGGTTTCGCCAGTTTTCTTATCAATGGCTTCCAGGTACGACTTTTCTTCGTTGTCGTTCACCAGGTAGAGGCGGTCTTCGTGCAGGATGGGCGAGATCGACGTGCCCCAGCCATACTGCGTTTCGGTCGGCGCAATTTCGCGATGCCACAGCAGCTTGCCGTCCATGTCGTAGCAGTACAGGCCCACGTTGCCGAAGTAAGCGTAAATCCGCTCGCCGTCGGTCGTGGGCGTTTCCGAGGCCAGCGAGTTCTTGATGTGATGCGGCTTGGCCGGAATGCCCGTGTGGGCCGTGCGCTCCCACAACGTTTTGCCCGAGGGCAAGTCCAGGCAAAACACCTTCCACTCGTGCTTGTCCTTGGGCTTGGGATACTTGTTCGCGTCGACGTCCTCCAGGTAGAGCCCC
>CAZPED010000454.1:0-4097 GCA_964585335.1 uncultured Planctomycetaceae bacterium
CGGGTGGCGGCGAAATGGTCGTCATCCTCGGTGGCATGCTCGGCGCGCTGCTGGGCTTTCTGTGGTTCAACTGCCATCCCGCCTCGGTGTTCATGGGCGACACGGGATCGCTGCCGCTAGGTGGGCTGTTGGGGCTGGTGGCCACCGTGGCACGGCAGGAGCTGGTATTTGTGTTTGTGGCCGGCGTGTTCGTTGTCGAGGCGCTGAGCGTCATCGTGCAAGTTGCCTCGTACCGCTGGCGCAAGAAACGGGTGCTGCTCTGCGCGCCGCTGCACCATCACTTTCAGCTCCGCGGCTGGCCCGAGGGAAAAATCGTCGTGCGGTTTTGGATTGCCGGCGCGCTGTGCGCCGCGGCGGGGTTAGCCGGGCTGAAGCTGCAAGGGTCGCCCGAGCCCGCGCCGCAAGTGGCGACGGTATCGCAGGTAACGCATTGAGAGCTGCCAGCGACCAAGATCCCCCAGTTTTTGCCGAACTCTTGGTAGCAATTCGGTGTCCAATACGCCGTGGTGATCGGGCAGGCGATTGTTCGCTCGCCAGGTTGCCGAATTGAGCAAGCGCGAGGTTGGCTTCGCGCAGGATGGAACTGACATGAGAACCCTTACCGATCACATCGTGTTTGCCGGCGGGGGAACCGCCGGGCACCTGTTTCCCGGCCTGGCCGTGGCCGACTTGCTGGCGCGCAGCGCGCCGGGCTTGCGCATTACGTTTGCCGGCACGGGCAAGACGTTCGAGCTGCGCGAAGTGCGACAGGCCGGCTTCGACTACGTGACGCTGGCCTGCCGGCCGTTTCCGCGCAAGGCCAGCGAAGCGCTGCGCTTCGTCACCGACAACGTCAGTGGCTACTACGCCGCGCGGCGCTTTCTGCGCGAGCAGAACGTGTCGCTCGTTGTCGGACTGGGCGGCTATGCCAGCGTGCCTACCGGGCGGGCTGCCGCCGCGCTGCGGATTCCGACCGTGCTGCTCGAACAAAACGCCGTGCCCGGCCGCGCCACACGCTGGCTCGCGCCCGCGGCGGCGATGATTTGCTCGACGTTCGAGAGCGTGCGGCCGCTGCTGCGCGGCAAAGCGCGATTGACCGTGACCGGCAATCCGTTGCGGCGGGCCTTCGTCGAAGCCTTGCCGCCCGCGCGGGCGCTGCCCGATCGCGCGGCCGACAAGCGCACGCTGCTCGTGCTGGGGGGCAGCGGCGGCGCCAAAACGCTCAACGAGCAGGCGCCGCTGGCGCTGTACAAGGCCGGCGCAGCGCTCGGCGGTTGGCAGGTGATTCACCAGTCGGGCCCCCGCGGCGTCGAAGCGACCCGCGAGCTGTACCGCAAGCTGGGCATTGCCGCGCGGGTCGAACCGTTTATTGACGACATGCCGCGGACGATGCGAGCCAGTCACCTGGCCATCAGCCGCGCGGGCGGAACCACGTTGGCCGAGCTGGCCGCGACCGGGTTGCCGGCGATCGTGCTGCCGTATCCGGCGGCGACCAACGATCACCAGCTGCGCAATGCCGAGGTGTTCGCGGCGGCGGGCGCGTGTCAACTGCTCGACGAGCGGCAATTGCCGGGCCGGCTCGACAACCACTTGGCGCGAGCCGTTAACGAACTGGCGGCCGCGCCGCCCAAACGCGTGCGAATGGCGCAGGCCATGACCCGCTTGGCGCGGCCCGATGCCACGCGGCGCGTGGCGCGGCGCGTCGTCGGCCTGTTGGCGGGCCGGCAACTGTCGGCCGTCTAATGCGCTCGGCGCATCAAAGCGCGTTCACACCGGGCCGGTAAGCAATCGCTTGCCGGCCCGTTTCATTTAGTTGCCAGCAGTGCTGGCGCGTGGTCGCATTGACACGCATCGCGCATGGCCTTTATCATTCCCGCCCGCCTCAAACTCTCCAACCTGGAGCCCACCAATATCGATGACTGGTTCTGCCTTGCTTGCGCCCTCCACGGCACCGCACTTACAGATCCATAAAACTCCGCGCGCACACCTGGTGGGCATCGCCGGCACGGGCATGCGCTCGCTAGCCCGGGTGTTGGACGAGGCGGGCTGGGCCATTGCCGGCTCGGACACAAGCGCCGCGACGCTAACCGGCGCACCCTACACCATATATTCTGGCCACGACGCCGAGCAGATCGACGCCGAGTTGGACCTGGTCGTCCACAGCGACGCGGTCGATAGCGACAATCCGGAACTAGTGCGCGCTCGCGAGCTGGGTTTAACCACGCTCAGCTATCCGCAAATGCTGGGGCGGCTGATGGCGTCGCGCTCGGGGCTGGCCGTAGCCGGCACGCACGGCAAGTCGACCACGACAGCCATGGCCGGCAACATTCTGACCGCCGCGGGCTTCGACCCGACGGTTATCTATGGCGCGGCGCCGCTGGGCGCCGTTTGCGGCGGCCGCTACGGGCGCGGCCGCTGGATGCTGGCCGAGGCCTGCGAGTACCGCGCCAACTTCCGCCATCTGACGCCTCAGATGGGCGTGATTCTGGGAATCGAACGAGATCACTTCGACTGCTTTCCCTCGACCGAGTCGCTCGAAGCGGCGTTCGCGCAGTTTGCCGAACGCATCGCCGACGAAGGGCTGCTGCTGGTGCGGTCCGATTGCCCGACGACCCAGCGCGTAGCCGCCCAAATACACTGTACGACCGAGAGCTTCGGTCTGACCGGCGAGGCAGCCTGGCAGGCCACGGCCTTGCGCGAGCGGCAGGGCTACTACAGTTTCGAGATTCGCGTTCGCGGGCGGCTGCTGACCGACGTCAAGCTGCAAGTGCCCGGCCGGCACAACGTCATCAATGCTCTGGCGGCCGCCGCACTGGCGAGTCATTGCGGCGCGACGGCCTCGGCTATTCGCGCGGGATTGGAGCGATTCATTGGCCTGCGGCGCCGGCTGCAACTGCTGGGCGAAGTGCGCGGCGTGGCCATTCTGGACGACTATGCCCACCATCCGACCGAGGTAGCCGCGGGGCTGGCCACGGCCCGGCAAATGTATGCCAATCGCCGGGTGTGGTGCGTGTTTCAGCCGCATCAGGTCTCGCGTACCGAGGGGCTGTTGGGGCCGTTCGCCGAAAGTTTGACCGCCGCCGATAGAATCATCGTGGCCGATGTGTTTGCCGCCCGCGAGAATGCCGGCGCGAGCGTGGCTGAGCTGGGCCGTCGCCTGGCCGACCACGTAGCCGCGCTGGGGGCCCAGGTAATCCAGCTATCCACGGCGGGCCAAATACACGATCATTTGAGGCGGCACGTCGCCCCCGGCGACGTCGTGGTCACCATGGGAGCAGGCAACATCGGAATCGTCGCGCATGAGCTTGGTCAAGGACTTCGAGCATTTCGTCAAGCCGGCTGAACCGCTGGCCCCGCACACCTGGTTCCACCTCGGCGGCCCGGCCGAATTCTTCGCCGAGCCCTCGACGGTCGACGAGTTGCAGGCCCTCGTGCGCCGTTGCCGCGAGTCGGGCCTGCCCGTGCGCTTGCTCGGCGGCGGCTCCAACATCCTGGTGCGCGATGAAGGCGTGCCGGGGATGGTCGTGCGCCTTTCGGCTCCGGCCTTTACCGACATCAAGCTCGAAAAACACTCGCTCGTTGCCGGCGGCGGCGCCAAGCTGGGCCACGCCATCTCGACCTCGGTGCGCGAGGGATTGGCCGGCCTGGAAACCCTGGTTGGCATTCCCGGCACCATCGGCGGCGCCCTGCACGGCAATGCCGGCAGCCGCGGCGGCGACATTGGCCAGTGGACCTGCCAGGCCACGGTCATGACCCGCACGGGCGAAATCTTGCAGCGCGAGCGCGAAGAGTTGGTATTTGCCTATCGCGAAAGCTCGCTCGACGAGTTGGTGATTCTCTCGGCCAGGTTCCAGCTCGATGCCGACGACCCGGAAGAACTCACCAAGCGGATGCAGAAGCAGTGGATCGTCAAGAAGGCCAGCCAGCCGCTGGGGCACCAGAGCGCGGGCTGCATCTTCAAGAACCCTCGCGGCATGAGCGCCGGCATGCTCATCGAACAGGCCGGGCTGAAGAACACGCGCATCGGCCAGGCCGAAGTCAGCGACCGGCACGCCAACTTCATTGTTGCCGATCCCGGCGCCACGAGCGCGGACGTGCTGCGGCTGATCGACGTGGTG
>CAZPED010000455.1:0-4095 GCA_964585335.1 uncultured Planctomycetaceae bacterium
TCCCCCCGACGCACCCACGCGGCACCGAACGCAGTTCATCTGTGCTCGGACGCCGCGGCGGCGTTGTTGCGCATGGCCTTGCGGTCGGCGCCCCCCGTCCCACCTGGCACCAAGGCTGCTATACTTCTGCCAGGCAAGTAGGTCTGCCGATTCTCTGGAAGAAACCGATTGGCAGACGACGACTGGGTGGCCACGGAAACTCTCGCGACCTGGCAAGACTGGCGATGTCGATTATCGGCGATTCGACCCACATCAACGCTTCGCTGGTTTGGCAGCAGCTATCCGAGCGGCTCGATGCGTTCATCGAGGCCTGGCAAGACGCAGATCGGCCACCAAGCTTGAGCGACTTTGTCCCCGCCGCGCCGGCCGAACTGCGTCGGCTGACGCTCGTCGAAGCCATCAAGATCGACCTGGAATACCGCTGGCAGGGCCGACGCTGCCCTAAGTTCGTCGAGGACTATTTGCGCGAATTCCCCGAACTCGAAGCCGGCGGCGGCGTGTCGTGCGACGTGATCTACGAGGAATACCACATTCGCCGCCAGCAAGGCGACACCGTTTCGCTCAACGAGTATTGCGACCGGTTTCCTACCCGCGAGGACGAGTTGCGACGGCTGTTTCAAATTGAATCGCCCACGCAAACCACTCTGATGGTCGCCACGGAACGCCTCCCGGTGTTCGAGCCTGGGCAAACGGTCGACGATTTCGAACTCATAAGTTCTCTCGGCAAGGGCGCGTTTGCCAGCGTGTTTCGAGCCCGGCAGCGGTCGATGCATCGGATCGTGGCGCTGAAGATTTCGCGCGACCGCAGCCTGGAGCCGCAAACGCTGGCCCAGCTGGAACATCCACACATTGTCCGCGTATTCGATCAGCGCAAATTGGCCGACTCCAAGTTACGACTGCTCTACATGCAGTACGTTCCGGGGGGCACGCTGCATGGGGTGATCGACCATGCCCGCAAAGTGCCTACCGACCGTGGCGGGGAGACGCTGCTCGGGGCGGTCGACCTGGCGCTCGAGCGGAATGGTGAACAGCCGCCGACCGATTCCCTCGCCCGGTACAAGCTGCGGGCCGCGACCTGGCCGCAGATAGTGTGCTGGCTGGGGGCCCGCCTGGCCGCGGCGCTGGATCATGCGCACCAGCACGGCGTGCTGCACCGCGACCTCAAACCGGCCAACGTGCTAATCGGCGCCGACGCTCACCCGAAACTGGCCGACTTCAACATCAGCTTCTCGAAGCTGGATGGCGCGACGCCGGCGGCCTATTTTGGCGGCACGCTGGCTTACATGTCGCCCGAACAACTCGAAGCATACGATCCGGCCCACGCGCGCGCGCCGGAAGAGCTCGATGCACGGTCGGACATTTATTCGCTGGGCGTGGTGCTGTGGGAATTACTCACGCTACGCCGCCCCTTTGCCGAGGCGCCTCCGCTGGAGGGCGGCTGGTCGCAAACCTTGCCCCGGATGGCCGCGACACGCCGCGCGGGCATTGCGGCCGAGGCCCTGGCGCACGTTCCGGCGGGTTGCCCGGCCATGGTGGTCGAAGTGCTGCGCAAATGTCTGGCCGGCGATCCGGCCGAACGCTATCAATCGGCCGGCGAGTTGGCCCGGGCGCTCGACTTGTGCTTGCAGCCCCGCGCTCACGAATTGCTGCACGGCCGGTCGGCCTGGACCGACCGCCTGAAACGTCATCCGGTAGCCACGACGATCTCGTTGGGCCTGTTGCCAAACATCGTCATGTGCATCCTCAACATCGTGTATAACTGGATCGAAATCGTCGGCAAGCTCAGCCAGGAAGACCAGCGTGTGTTTCACACGCAGGTGCTGGCCATTAACCTCTTCGCCTATGCGCTTGGGCTGGGTTACATTTGCGGCACGCGGGCCCGCCTGTTCCGCACGCTGGGCCAAATCGTGCGAGGAGAGCGAGTGGAGCCGCCTTCGCTCGAGTTGGTGCGTCGCTCGCTCTTGATGGGCACGGCGACGGCACTGGTCACCACGGCGCTATGGTCCGTCTCAGGTTTCGTGTTTCCCACCTGGATGCACTTTGGCGCGGGTTCGACGAGCCAGCTATCGGCGATTCACTACGTGCACTTCATCGTTTCGAACTTGCTGTGCGGCATGATCGCCGGCACGCAGTCGTTCTACGTGGTTACGTTTTTGTCCGTGCGCTACTGCTATCCCTGGCTGTTCCAGGCCCGCACACCCGACGCGCGCGACCTGCCCGAATTGGCGCGCGTGGTGCGCCTGGCGCGGATCTTTTTTGGGGCGACGCTCTCCGTGCCCTTCCTGGCGTTGGCCGCTCTGTTGACAATCGACGTGGGCCGCGCGGTGATTGGCGTGCTGGCTGCCATTGGTTTCGTTGGTTGCGTGTTGGCTTACGTGCTCGACCTGGCAATTCGGGCGGACCTTTCGGCGCTGGCTACGGCAACCAATCCGGGTGGCGATGCGCTCGTGGCGAGCGACTCGCTCGACTCCTTTCTGACCGGCTCGCGACGTTAATGACTTTGTTTCGCCGCGCAAACTCGGTAGATTGAAAGCGTCGGGCCTCGGAATGCTTTGGCCCGAAGATTGGCTCCGAATCACCTGCCTGGGAGACGACTCATGTTGACGCTCACCGAAGAAGCCGGCGGCAAGATCCTCGACGTCAAACTCAGTGGCAAGCTGAGCAAGCACGACTACGAGCAGTTCGTGCCGGTTGTCGACAAGTTGATCGGCAAAGCAGGAAAGATTCGGATCCTGGTGCAAATGGCTAATTTCCACGGCTGGGAGGCAGGCGCCCTGTGGGAAGACATCAAGTTCGACGTGAAGCACTTTGGCGACATCGAGCGTCTGGCGCTCGTGGGCGACAGCAAGTGGGAAGCCGGCATGGCCGCTTTCTGCAAGCCGTTCACGACGGCAATCGTCCGCTACTTCGATGAAAGCAAGTTGGGCGAGGCCCGCACCTGGATCCAGGCGGGTTGATCGCGCACGCTTCGCACCCAAGTGTCCGGCAGCGTGCCCCTGGCAATACGTCTGGCGCGCATCTAGCTGCCGCGCCTGTGGTTGCATACAATGCCGCCGAAATGGACTGATCCAAGGGCCGGCAGCGAGCAACCATGAGCACGACCTTACTCATTTTCGGCGCGTCGGGAGACCTGACCAGCCGCAAGCTGATTCCCGCGCTGTTTCGGCTGTTTCGCAAGGGGCGGCTGCCCAAGGACACGCGAATTGTCGGCTTCTCGCGCACCCCCTACAGCGACGAACAGTGGCGGGCAACCCTGGCCGAATCGACCGCCAAATTCGAGGGCAAGCAATTCGACGCCGCAGCCTGGAAAAAATTCGCCCCCTCGATTTTCTATCAGCCGGGTGACTTGAACAGCGGCGACGACTTCGAAGCCTTGCACAAGCGGCTGCACGCTCTCGAAGGTTCCGAGCCCGTGGTGCGCGTCTACTACCTGGCCACGGCGCCGCAGTTCTACGAGGAAGCCGTGGCCCGCCTGGGCTGCTGCGGACTGGCCGACGAGCAGAACGGTCCGCGCCGCATCGTCATCGAGAAGCCCTTCGGCACAGACGCCGAGACGGCCCATCGCCTGAACGACGCCGTGCACGCCGTGTTCAAGGAAAAGCAGGTCTACCGCATCGACCACTATCTGGGCAAAGAGACGGTCCAGAACATCCTGGTATTGCGGTTTGCCAACACCATCTTTGAACCCGTGTGGAACCGAAATTACGTCGACCACGTGCAGATCACCGTGGCCGAAGAGGTCAAGGTCGGCCGGCGCGGCGCATTCTATGACGAGACGGGCGTGCTGCGCGACATGTTTCAGAACCACTTGCTGCAGCTGCTGATGGCCACGGCCATGGAAGCGCCCGTGCGGTTCGAGGCCGAAGCCGTGCGCGACGAAAAGGTGAAGGTGCTCAGTGCGATCCGGCCGCTCACGCCCGACGGCGTGGCCACCGATACGCTGCGCGGTCAGTATCGTGGCTATCGCCAGGAGCCGGGCGTAAAGCCCGACAGTCAGACAGCCACGTTCGCGGCCGTCAAGCTGGCGGTCGACAACTGGCGCTGGCAGGGCGTGCCGTTTTACCTGCGCAGCGGCAAGGCCATGTCCTGCCGCAC
>CAZPED010000456.1:0-4088 GCA_964585335.1 uncultured Planctomycetaceae bacterium
AGATTAACCCCTTCCGCCGGACTTCCCAAAGAACTTTTAGCGCCCAGAGCTTCACGACTTGGCACTTTGGGCGGACCGGGCGAAACATGCTCCGATAACAATGAGAGCGAGCGCGCCCGCCGGCCTCACGTCGGGCCCGTGGCCGCTAGCTAGCTTTAGTTTTCGCCGGCGGCCAGGCTGGCGCAGACTAGTTCTTCGTCGTTGCGGGCAAACACGTGTCGATCGGCAAACGCCGGATGCGACCAGCAAACGCCACCACGCTGCGCCAACTGAACGCGGGTGGGGCTGATCAGCTTGGCGCGGCTGATCTCCTCGTAACCGGCCGGCGACAAACGCGCGATCAGCAACTCGCCGCGCTCGTTGAACATCCAGATCTGCTGGCCATTCTTGACCATGTGAATGGTGCTCCAGCGCGACTTGGGCGTCGGCTTCAGACTTTCCCAGACGCGGTCGCCCGTTTTGGCATCCAGGCAGCGAAACTCGCCGTAGCTGTCTACTCCATAGACGTAGTCGCCCGCGAAGTACGGAGTGCTGATGATCGAATGCAGGGCGTCGGTGTGTTGTTCGTCGCGCCCGCTGCGCGCCCAGAGCTGCTGGGCGGCTGGCTTGTCGGTGGCCAATTGCAGCATGATCGAGCCATCGTAGAAGCTGGTGAAAAACAGCCGGTCATTTTCCAAGACGGGGGTCGCGACGTTGATGACCATCTTGGCCGGCTTGAATGGCTGGCGCCAATAAACCTGGCCACTGTGTGGGTTCAGGCCCACGATGCTGTCGCCGGTCCAACAGACCATCACGCTTTTCCCGGCCTGTTCGATCATGATTGGCGCCGAGTACGAGGCATTGTCGTCGAGTGCCTTCCACTGCTCTTGGCCTGTGCGCTTGTCAAAAGCCACCAGGCAAGCGCCGGTGCCGCCGATTTGCACGATCACCAGGTCATCGACGACCAGCGGCGAAGCCGAGATGCCCCAAATCGGCATGCGAATCTGGTACAGGGCGTTGCAATCCTTGCTCCAGAGGACCTTGCCGCTGGCCGCATCGAAGCAGAACAAGTGCCCCATCGCACCGAGCGAATAGGCCCGATCTTCGTCAATCGACACGCTGGCTCGCGGGCCGGCGGTGTAGCCGACGTCCTTGTATTGGCAATCGTAGCTGTGTGACCAGACAGACTGGCCGGTTTGCGCATCGAAGCAGTGTACCCGCTCGACCTGCTGCGGCTCGACAAGCCGATCGGTTACATAGACGCGGCCGGCCGCCACCGTGGGGCCGCTGTAGCCGCTCGAGATCGGCGCTCGCCACTGGATTTTGAGCTCGCGCCCCGAGAAACGTTCGACCAGCCCGGTCTCGCGCCAAACGCCATCGCGGGTGGGACCACGCCATTGCGGCCAGTCGTCGGCCGCGGCCGTGCCCAGGCTGCCAGCAATTGCCAGTGAGAACAGGAGCTGCCAGGTCGGTCGACGCATCGAGAGATCCTCCAGTCGGATGACTGCTTATTTGTTGTACCAGGGGCGCGGCAGTGCCTCGGGCACTTGCTGGCCGTACTCGAAGACGAGGTAACCGCCGATGAGCAGGCCCAGCATGCCCAGCACGATGGCTGTGGCGGTGGCTAGCGACATCTTGCGCAAGGGAACCGGTCGGCCGGTGGATAGTTGGTTGACGGTTTGCCAGTGTTTGGCCGCCGCCGCCAGGTTAACGATCACGCCCAGCAAGACGAGTGCGGTGCCGATCCACAGCGAGCCGGCAAAACGGTGTGGCGCGCCGTCTTCGGCCACGGCCGAAATCTCGCGGAGGAACAGGCCGAACCGCGCCACCACGAAGCCAAAACCCATCATCGACAGGCCCGTGCGCACCCAGGCCAGCAGCGTGCGCTCCGCGGCAAAGTAGGTGCGCGGGTCGCCCTGTTGTGTCTCGGTGGCGGCTGGCTGGTTAGGGCTCATGGGGTGTCTTTCAACCGTGCTAGTGCCTGGCTGGCCAACGATGGCAAGTCCACCGGTCCGCCGTGTACGACAATGGCGAAACGCAATCGGAAGGACTGTCCGGGGGCGACAACGACGCGGCTCGCCTCGCCCTTGGTGAAGGCACGCCGCCCGAACGGATTGGCCGCGAAGAATCCATAATCGCGTGCGTGGAACCAGCAGGCGCGGAAGTTGGCCGGATCGGGCACCAGCAGCACGCCCGCCGCTTGGCCTTGAAGTTGCCCGCTGTAGTCGCACCAGGCCGACGTCTTGCCCCAGAGATGGCGTTCGTTTTTGAGGCCCTCGGCATTGGTGATCGTACCGCCGTTGGCAACTTCGAGCGGGGTGGCGACGCGCACTCCCAGCCCCATTTCCTCCTGGTCGCCGAAGGCAAATTCACGCTCGCCGGTGAACGTCGAGTCCCAGAGCACGGTGGTGGTGTTCTCGTCCGGCACGATGGTAATCCGGCACGCCTCGCGGCAGATGGTCGTTTCTCCGTCCACGTAGCGGCTCGCGAACTCGAGCCGGCCGATCTTACCGAGCGACTGGGATAAAGGGCCTTGGCCCACCAGTTCGACTCGCCCCTTGTTGCGCCAGAAATCGGCGCCTCCCAGATCGCCGAATGCCAGCCAAATTCCCGGGTGCATCGTGGCATGATCCGTGCGGTCGACACCGGCCGCGGGAGGCAGGTTGCGCGTAACCTGGGCGCCGTCGGGCGTCCGCACCTCGGCCAGGTACGGGCGAAGAATCTTCTCGTCGCGATAGTGAAAGACGGCAAACGGCCGGCCGGCCACGCGAATGGCCACCTGACCGTCGAGGTGCATGAACGTCACGGGTTCGGCGGCCGGCACGAGTCCGGTCGTCGACAAGCAGATCAGGGCGAGCAGCAGCGGCAACCGATTCATGGCAGCAGGGTTCAGCCTTTGCGTTTGATGTTGCGCTCGGCAAAGGCCGTGATGTGGGCGAGGGTCTCGGGGGAACACCAGGCGTCGATGGCCGACCGGTCCGCGGCGCTGCTACGCTCGACGGCTTCGAGCAGCGGTCGCCGCACCGCCAGTTTCGTCGCGGCAAACGTAGCGGGCGCCAGCGCGCCCAACTCTTCAGCAACCGCGCAGGCCCGATCGAGCAAGGTATCGGGTTCGACCAACTCGTCGACCAGTCCCCGCGCCAGGGCGTCTTCGGGCAGCCAGGTTCGGCCGGTAAGGATCAGGGTCGAAAAATGCTCCGGCGGCGTAGCAAAGCGGGCCACTTCCAGAGCCCAGGCCGGGAATTGCACGCCGACCTGGATTTCGGTGAGTCCGATGCGAGCATTACCGCGGGCCAGAATCCGCTGGTCGCAGGCCAGCATGATGATCGCCCCGCCGGCGATGGCGTGGCCGTTTACTGCCGCCACGACGGGCTTGGGAAACGTGGCCAGCCGGCGGAATGAGTCGATCATCCGGGGCAGGAACTGGCGGACATACGGCTCGCCTCCCGAGACGATTTCGCCCAGATCGACCCCGGCGCCGAACACGCTGCCTTGACCGGTCAGCACCACGGCCCGGGCATGGCTATTCTCGATCGTGGTCAGGGCCTCGTCGACGGCTTCGAGCAACGCCAGGTTCAGCGCGTTGCCCTTGCCACGCTGCATGCTGAGCAAGGCGACCTGGCCCCGGTTTTGCAATTCAATCATCCGCCTGGGCTCCTGGTGGGCGAGGGAATTGGTGTGGCCGCGCATTATAGACGACACGGGAAGCGGCCGGGCAGGGGCCCTAGAGATGGTTGCATTGGACCACGCGGGCACGTATCGTCGAGGCACTTGGGACTTTCGTACTCCCTCCAGCGGCAAAAGGTCAAGCAATGAGAACGTGGCAGGCAGGCGGGCTGGCGGCGGCAATGGTGTTGTTTGGGGCGGCTGCGTCGTTGGCCGAGGACGAGAAAATAAACTACGATGAAGCCAAGGTACCCACCTACACGCTGCCCGATCCGCTTCTCAAGCAAGACGGTACCCGAGTGACCACGGCCACCGAGTGGCCGTCACGCCGGGCCGAACTCGTCAAGCTGTTCGAAGAGAACGTATATGGCCAACGTCTGCCCGCGCCAAAAAATTTGCGCTAGCACGAAAGCGAAACTTCCGCCTGCGGCGGGCAGGCCAAG
>CAZPED010000457.1:0-4082 GCA_964585335.1 uncultured Planctomycetaceae bacterium
GGCCGCCGCGACGGACCCCGGCAACGAACTGTGGTGGAAGTTCGATCGCCGCCGGCTCGAAGCCGAAGCGATTCGCGATGCCATACTGGCCATGAGCGGCCAGGTCGACTGGTCGCGCAGCGGGCCGCACCCGTTTCCGCCGGTCAACAGCTGGGGGTTCACGCAACACGGGCCGTTCAAAGCCGTGTACCCATCTGACCGGCGGAGCATTTATTTGATGACCCAGCGGATCCAGCGGCATCCGTTTTTGGGATTGTTCGACGGCGCCGACGCGAACGTGAGCACGGCGCAGCGCCTGCCGACGACCACGCCGACGCAAGCGCTGTTCCTGATGAACGACCCGTTCGTTCACACCCAGTCGGTCGAGCTGGCGCGGCGGCTCGAGGCCGAGGCTGGCCCCGAGACCGATCGCGTGCGGCGGGCGGTGCTGGTCGTGCTGGGGCGCGAAGCCCAGCAGGCCGAGGTCGAGCGTGGTTTGCAGTTCGTCGAGCGCTATAGCCGGCAAGCCGCGATGGGCGGCGGCGAGGTCGGGGCAGCGCGGGCCCAGGCCTGGGCGGCCTACATGCGGACGCTGCTGGCCAGCAACGAGTTCGTCTTTGTCGACTGACACAACCCACGACCTAAACAGCCCCAGGGGGCCGCGGATCATGCAGCGATCACCACACCTCACTCGGCGGGCCATGCTGCGAGCGTCGGCCGGCGGCATCGGGGCATTGGCGCTGAGGGGCATGCTTAGCGAGTCGGCTGCCGCGGCAACGGTAGCCGCTGATGCGACGAACCCGCTGGCGCCGCGCCAACCGCACTTTGCCGCCAAGGCCAAGAGCGTGATCTTTTTGTACATGACCGGCGGCGTGTCGCACGTCGAGTCGTTCGATCCTAAGCCCAAGCTCTACGCCGATCACGGTAAGACCATCACGGTCGACAACTGGCAGGGCAAGCGGGGCGAGTTCAAACGCTACCTCAAGCAGCCGCAGTGGAAGTTTGCGCCCTACGGACGCTCGGGTATCGAAGTGAGCGAGCTGTTTCCGCACGTAGGCGGTTGCGTCGACGACTTGTGCGTCATTCGGTCGATGGAGTCGGACCATACGAACCACTACGAAGCCACGCTGGGCATGCACACCGGATCGTTCACGTTCGCCCGGCCCAGCATCGGCAGCTGGGTGAGCTATGGTCTGGGTACCGAGAATCAGAACTTGCCCTCCTTCGTGGCCATTGCGCCGCACATGCCCTATGCCGGCGCGCAAACCTGGGGTTCGGACTTTTTGCCGGGCTGTCACCAGGCCACGCAAGTGTTTCCGGGGGACGTGCCGATTGCGAATATTCAGCGCCGCACGACCGGCGCCGGCCTGCAAGAGCTGGAGCTGGCGATGCTGGCCGAGGCCAATCGGCAGCACAGCGACCAGCGCGCGGCCGACCTGGCACTCGAGGCCCGCATCAAGTCGTTCGAGACGGCCTTTGGCATGCAGCGCGAAGCGCCCGAGGTGTTCGACCTGTCGCGGGAAAGCGACGATACGCTGGCGCTGTATGGCCTGGCGCGGGGGCAGAACACGGGGTTCGGCTGGCAGTGCCTGGTGGCGCGGCGCCTGGCACAGCGGGGCGTGCGGTTCATCGAGCTGATCGACACGGGCAGCTCGAACAACTGGGACTCGCACGGCAACATGAACGACCACATCGGGCTGGCCAAGAACGTCGACCGGCCAATCGCGGGGCTCGTTCAAGACCTCAAGCGGCTGGGCATGCTCGACGAGACGCTCGTAGTCTGGACGACCGAGTTTGGCCGCACGCCGTACCATGCCGAGCCCAACGCCGCGGGGCGCGAGCACCATCACCAGGCCTTCAGCTCATGGCTGGCTGGCGGCGGCGTAAAGGCTGGCCACGTGCACGGCGCCACGGACGAGTATGGCATTGCGGTGGCGGCCAACAAGGTACACGTACACGATTTTCATGCTACGATCCTGCACTTGCTGGGGCTCGATCACGAGCGGCTGACCTATCGCTACAGCGGCCGCGACTACCGGCTGACCGACGTGGCCGGCAACGTCGTACACGAGATCATCGCGTAAGCCCCCCCGCGGGCGATGACTGGCGGTTCATTTCAGCGTGCCAACTGGGGCGCACTCCCGACTTACGAAGAGGAATCAATGCTGATGCAAGTCGATTTGAAAGGTCAAACGGCCCTTGTGACGGGCGGCGGCCATGGCATCGGCCGGGCCATCGTCGAATCGCTCTCGCGGAATGGAGCCAACGTGGCGGTCGTCGATCTCGACGGCCAGGCGGCTCAGCAGGCGGCCGCCGAATTGTCGTCGTCCGAGCGGCGGCTGATTGGACTCAAGGGCGACGTGGCCGACCCGCAAAGCATGGCCGACGTGGCCGAAGAAGTGTTGCACCAACTGGGACCTGTAAGCATTCTGGTCAACAACGCGGGCATCAACACGGCCAAAGATCGCCGGCCGATTCACGAGTACTCGGAAGACGACTGGCATCGCATCCTGCACGTCGACCTGACGGGTGTGTTCGTGGTCAGCAAGGCCATCGTGCCCCAACTGCTCACACGCGGCGGCGGCCGGATCGTGAATATTGCCTCGGTGGCGGGGCTGGTGCCGCTGCGGCTGCAAAGTGGTTACGTGGCGGCCAAGGCGGGAGTCGTCAATCTGTCCAAGTCGATGGCGCTGGAACTGGGGCCGCAAGGCATTCTGACCAATTGCGTGGCGCCGGGGTCGATTCTTACCCGGGGGACGCGCGCCTTGTTCTACGGCGACGGCGACCAGCAGACCGAAATCGCCAAAAGTCTGCTGGCCCACGTGCCGGTGGGACGACCGGGTACCCCCGAGGAAATTGCCCATGCAGTTACATTTCTGGTCTCCCCCGAGGCTAGCTATATTAACGGGGCCGTGCTGACAGTGGACGGAGGATGGACGGCCGGTTATACACGTGAGTGGTAGTTCGGGGCGGGAATACCCGGCGTGCGCCAGGGACGGCACAACCTTCTGGACTCAACGCGCGGGAATTCCCCATGGCAACGACCACCACGACTGCGCCGCACAAGGACCGGGCACCTGACGAGTTTCAAGCGCCTTGGCCCGGTTCGCACGAAATGCCCCGCTGGAACGCGGGGCGGCTGGTCGACGCGCCAACGTTCACCTGGAAGAACTGGTTTGCACTGCTGGGCCCCGGCGTGCTGGTGGGCGGTTCGGCCATCGGCGGCGGCGAGTGGCTGGCCGGTCCCGCCGTGACGGCCCGCTACGGCGGCGCGCTGATGTGGCTGGCCACGCTGAGCATCGTCGGCCAGGTGTTCTACAACCTCGAGATCAGTCGCTACGCGCTCTACACGGGCGAGCCGATCTTCACGGGCAAGTTTCGCACATTGCCGGGGCCGCGGTTCTGGCTGATGATGTACTTGATTCTCGACTTCGGCGCCGTGTTTCCCTACCTGGCCGCCAATGCCGCCACGCCGCTGGCGGCGCTCTACCTGGGCAAAATACCCAGCGGGCCCGAGGACCAGCAACTGGTACACATGCTGGGCTACGCGGTCTTTCTGGGGGCGATGCTGCCGCTGATCTTTGGCGGCAAGATTTACGACACGCTCAAGCTCGTGATGTCGTTCAAGATCGTGACCGTGCTCGGCTTTCTGCTGTTTTTGGCCATCTTCTTTTCGAACGCCGGCACTTGGACCGAAATTCTCACCGGCTTCGTCAAGTTCGGCACCGTGCCGGTGCAGCGCAACGAAGACTTGAACGGCAACGGCGTGCTCGACCCAGGCGAGGATTGGGACGGCGACGGCCATTTGGACGTCGTCGAACAGACATTGCCGCCGACGATCGACAGCAATGGCGACGGCAAGCCCGACGCCTGGGCCGACGTCAACGGCGACGGCAAGCCCGACAAGTTCCAGGACGTGGACGGCGACGGCGTGCGCGACGGCGACGCCACGGAGAACGTGTTCACGGCGTTGGCCGCTGGCCGGCCGTTTCCCAAGATCGACTTCAGCACGATTGCGCTCTTGGCGGCCTTTGCGGCGATTGCCGGTTGCGGCGGCCTGTCGAACGCGCCGATCAGCAACTATACCCGCGACCAGGGCTGGG
>CAZPED010000458.1:0-4066 GCA_964585335.1 uncultured Planctomycetaceae bacterium
TACTCGCGAGCACTTGTTCAAGCCGGCAGGCATGCGCGATACCGGCTTCTTCGGACAACCAATCGCCGAAGACCGTCTGGCGGTCGGTTACGGCCCCAAGAGCGACGGCGCTATCAACGCGCCACCCTACTGGGGTCAGACCTCTTGGCTGGTGCTGGGCAGCGGCGGTCAAGTTTCGACAGCCCACGACATGTGGCTGTGGACCAAGTGTCTCCGCGATAAGCTGCTCACCAAGAAGTCGCTCGTGTATTTCGGCTCGGGCCGCGACATGGCGACGGCCGGCAACGCCTATGGCTTCGAGGTCGTGTACGCTGGCAATGCGAGCGAATTCATGATCGTGATGACCAACTCGGCCACGCGCGACAACTTGCCCCGGATCTACAAGCTTGGCGAAGCGCTGACGGCAATGATCGCCGAGCGCAAGCCGGCGCCGTGAGTCGCTGTTATCCCGTTGCTCGGCGCGAGCCATCCCTACCGCCGTGAGCCGGTTCTGCTCTACCGCCGGCGATTGCGGCGGCCGATGTTTTCGGCCACCCGCGCTTTGACCAGTCTGCGCACGAGCGCCGTGGGCAATGGCTTATCGGGCGAAAAGCGTATGGTGCCTTTGCTGAGATCGTAGCCAGCCAGCGCTTGTTGATGCGCCGCCACGGTCGTAGCACTCATCAGATACAACGCGCAATGACTCGCGGCCGCACCGAAACCCAGGAGCATGCCCTGAAAGCGAAATGCCGGAACTCCGTAGCTAATGCATTCTTCGGCTTTGGGCGCTACGGACCGGATCGTGCGTCTCAACCGCTCGAGCGCCGCGCGCTGGGGCGCATCGAGCTGGTCTAGATACTGATCGACGGTTGTCGGCCGTGATTTCATGTCGCTGATCCTTGCCGTAATTCTAGCGTGCGTGGACCACACGGCGCTGAGCCTCGGCATGACTCGTCAGCCGCGCGTACTCAGTGCTTGATGAGCCGATACTCCTCGCGGCAATTGGGAGGTCCACCTTAGCTGCGTCCCGCCCCGACGGGGCGTGAGCTCGGCCACGACCAGGCACTCGCCGCCAGCGCGCGCCTGGCCGAAGTTGACGAGTTCCGTGCGCACCAGCCGTCGTGGACGAACTACCTCCAAGTAGGTCCCCGACAACGACCACTCCTGGCCGGTTGCGGCGCGCCAGCGATGGCGAAAGCTTCCGCCGGGCCAAGGCTCGCTGACCGTTTCGATCAGGGCGGCACTCGCCGGGCTACGCAGCCAAACGGCTAGCACCTGGGCGGAAGTCAGCGCGTCGAACACCAGCTCTTGGGGCGCGTCGAACCACCGGGCTATCACCAGGGTCGCTCGTTTACGGAGCCGACTACCAGCCATAAGGATCTCTCACATCGGGGGTTACCACCATCGAAGCCGGCAACCGCCAGCGGCGGCTTCACCCCTTAGTCGAACGGTCGGCCGGAAGTTCGACACCAGGCGAGAGAGTTTTTCTCTGGATCCTCGAGCGCAGCAGAAAAGGGGTTGAGCACGCTCGCATGCGAGGCAGAGTAAATCCAATGGGCGAGCCCGGCGCCCTGAACCCTAACGGCTACAGCCGCATGGCCAGCCCGAGGCAGTCTCGGCAAATGCCGTGCGAGATGGACGGCAGCGCGTCGCGGTCGAGCAAGCGCAGTTCTTCAAGTGCCGTCTCCAGGGGGGTCCAGCCGGCGTTGATCATGATGGCCTTGCACCATGCGCACATGATCAGAAAGCCGTGCGTGTCGCTGTAATCAGTCGATTGCAGCGGCCGCAAGCGGCGAGGCTGGAGGAACTGCCGATCGAAGACCGCGCGGAACTCGATCGCCTCGCCCGACAACGGCTCGACGAACAAGCGCATTTCGCGGTGCACGGCCGCCGAGTCGCAGCGGAACGGAAAATTCACGCCTCGCTGTTCGCGTCGCACGCGGTTCAGCAGCGAGGCGTAGACGTGGCGCACCTCGTCCCCGGCAATGTAGTCCCACAACGAGCGGCCGATCACGGAATCGGCCAGGTCGGGTGCCCCGTTTTCGCTGGCGAATCGCCTCCAGGCGTCGTTGACCAACTGAAACTGGTCCGACGCGCTCACTCGGTACACGACCGCCTCTGTCTGGAAATCCATTTTTGAAACTTGATGGGTTAGAGATCAACGGACGCTAGCGATTTAGTGGTGCAATGCAAACGCAGTGCGCAATTGCCAATCGCTAAGTGGTAAATCGCCGCCTACGCCGCGTTGGTTTCGGTCTCAACTGCGAAAAACTACCCGGAAAAGATTTTTGCTGCCAACGAGGCGACCGACCGAGGGGGGGCGTGAACGCAGGGACCACCGCGCCCATTCGCACACTAGGCGCCGGCTTTCGCGCGCCCCTTGGCCTGCCGCTGACTTGCGGGAGCGGAACGCATCCTCTTGCGCCACGCATCATTACAACTTGGCAAGGCCGGAACCAGGTCATCCAGAGGGCGTAGAATCAAAATGGCCCGCCAAGTCCCCGCAGGCTCGTCAGGGAGCGACGTATGACTCGATTCGACAAGCGTCTGGGCTACGTAACCGCACTGTTCGCCACGCTGGTTGTCCTGGCCGTGCGCATGGCGCTCAGCGACACGCTGGCCGAACAGGCGCGGCTGATGCCGTTCGTGCTCGCGGTCATGGCGGCCGCCTGGGTCGGCGGCCTGGGACCCGGTATTGTTGCCACGGTGTTGGCAACCTTTTTGGGCGTGCTTTACATCGTGCCGCCGGTCGATTCGCTCACAATTACGAACCTGGCCGACGCGGTCAATGCCTTCATCTTCGTCCTCTTGGGCGTCATCATCAGCGGGCTCTGCGAAGCGTTGCACAAAGCGCGCCGCAGCGAGGCCGAAAAGCAGTTTCGCACCTTGGCCGATTCGATTTCTCAGTTGGTTTGGATGGCCTGGCCCAACGGCGACCGGTTCTGGTTCAATCGTCGCTGGTACGACTATTCCGGCGCCACGCTCGAACAGCTCCGCGGCAACGGCTGGCAAGCATACTGCGATGCCGCCGAATTGCCAGGCGTGCTGGAAAGCTGGCGGCGGGCGCTCGCCCAGGGCGTGCCCTGGGAAGACACTTATCCGCTGCGAAGCAAGGACGGTGAGCTTCGCTGGCACCTGGCTCGGGCAGTGCCGGTGTACGACACGCGTGGCGAGATCACCTGCTGGTTCGGCACCAGCACCGATATTCACGACCGAATCACGTTCGAGCAGGCCCTGAAAGAGGCCGATGCCCGCAAGGATCGTTTCATTGCCACGCTGGCTCACGAGCTGCGCAATCCGCTGGCGCCGATCAGCAATGCCCTGCAACTTTGGCCGCACGTGGCCAGCAATCCCGCGGAGATGCAACACTTGCGGACAGTGATGACCCGGCAGGTGCGGCAACTGGTGCGGCTCATCGACGACTTGCTCGACACCGCTCGCATCACGTCTGGCCGGATCAATCTGCGGCCCAGCCGTGCCGATCTGCGAACCGTGTTGGCCGGCGCGGTGGAAACCGTGCAGCCCCTTATCGACAGCATCGGCCACCACCTGTTGCTGGACCTTCCGGCAGAGCCGCTGCCGGTGGACGGCGACGTGTCGCGACTGACCCAGGTGTTTGCCAACGTGCTGAACAACGCCGTGAAATACACACCGCGTCCCGGCCGGATCGCCGTGCTCGCGCGACAAACCGGCCCGCGGTGCGAAGTGCGGATTCGCGACAACGGCTACGGCATTCCGCCTAACCAGCTGGAAACCGTGTTCGACGCGTTCCGGCAGCTTGATCGCCCCTCCGACACGCTGCAAGAAGGGCTCGGCATTGGACTCACCTTGGCCAGGCAACTGGTCGAGTTGCACGGCGGCACCATCGTGGCTCATAGTCAAGGGCTGGGCACGGGCAGCGAATTCATCGTGACCTTGCCATTGGCTTTCGCGGATCAATCCGCCACGAGCGCGCCGCCGGCCGCCCCCGCCCAGGGGCCTGGCCCTGGCCGCCGCGTACTCATCGTTGACGACGCGCGCGAATCGGCCGAGACGCTGGCCGAGGTGCTTCGCGCGCGCGGACACGACACTGCCTGTGTGGGCGACG
>CAZPED010000459.1:0-4066 GCA_964585335.1 uncultured Planctomycetaceae bacterium
GCTACGTACACTGGTGTGAGGGGAACTTCCAGGTGTACGAGGCCCAGCGCCGCGAGCGGCTGGGCATCGAAGCCGACCAGCCCCATCGCATTCGCTACAAAAAGTTGCAACACTAAGCCGACGGGCAGGGTGCCTGCCAATCGCTTGCGACCGGCAAGGACCAGCCGACGACCATCGCCACACACTTTCTCACCGCGAGACGACACGCATGAACACCCAGCAAGCTCTCAAAGCAACGATTCTGAGCGGGCAGCAAATCTCGGAAGGTTACCTGAACGACCTGTCCGACGCCGACCTGCTGGTGCGCCCCGTGCCCGGCACCAACCACATCGCCTGGCAACTGGGTCACCTGATCGCCGCCGAGCACCAGATGGTCGAGGCGGTCAAGCCGGGCTCGATGCCCAAGCTGCCCGAGGGCTTTGCCGAAAAGCACAGCAAGAAAACCGCCGGCAGCGACGCGGCCAGCGACTTTTTGAGCAAGGCCGAGTACCTCGAACTGATGAAGCAGCAGCGGGCCGGCACGCTGGCGGCCTTGGCCACGTTCAGCGACGAAGCGCTCGACCAGCCGGCCCCCCCGCCGATGGACAAATTCGTAAAGAGCGTCGGCCACCTCTTCAACATGCAGGGCACGCACTGGCTGATGCACGTGGGCCAATGGGCCGTGGTACGTCGCAAGCTGGGACGGCCGCCGCTGTTCTAGGCCGGGGAAGTGCCCGAGTTTTCATCGGCCAACTTGGCCAGACCTTCGTTCAAATAGGCCCGCACCTGGTCGATCAGCCGCGTCTTGCGCGGCTGATCGCCGGTCAGCTCGCAGAACCACTCGGCGGCCCGCAGCCGCACCAGGCCCTCTTCCATGTAATGCCCCAGCGAGTGATGCCCCTCGCTGAAATTCTTGCGGTGGCTGACCACGAACTCGGCCACCACCTCGGGCACGTACAGCGTGGGAGTCTGCCGGGCCACGCCCGCCAGAAAAAACATGTCGGCGCAGTAGCTCAGCATCTGTTCGCCGAAGCTAAAGCCGCCTTGCAGGGCGTCGGCATGAATCGCCGGCGCGATCAGCCCGTGATAGACGTTGCCGTACATGGCGCAGGCCCAAAGCGAATTCTCGCGCGGCACCAGCTGATAGTCCTCGGTCAGGGCCCAAAACGTGCTCCCCTCGGGCCAAACGTTTTCGATCCGGCCGACGATGTAGCGGGCATCGGGAAACCGGGCCATGCCGCGTTCGTAGATGGCCCGCGACCCGGGCTTGTGGCGGTCGCCGGCGCAGAGAAACTTCATCCACTGCCGGCCGCTGTCGACGAAGTGCCGCACGCACGACTTCCAGTTGCCCACGCGGCCCAGCGACGTTTCGTGCCGAATCACACTGACGCGGGGACCGGCCAGGGCCGCCAGCGCCGCGCGGTGCGGCTCGTCCGAGGCATTGTCCGAGATCACCACGTCCCAGTCGGCCACCGAGGCGAGCGACTCGCGCACCAGCTGGCTGTCGTTGTACGAGGGGATGTAACAGACCATTTCGCTCATAGCGTTTGATGCTAACCGTCGAGCGGCCGCAGTTCAAACCGCCGTGGCGGGGCGCAACGCACGTCGCGGTCTCACGCCAGTGGCCGGGGCGGCTATTGACCCGAGCGCGCGTTTGGCTCTATATAGAAATTTCGCTCGTGCCGTTTGGGCCACGTGGGCTGGCGGCGCACTGGTTATCGACTTTCATCGAGGATTTTGACAGTGACCATTATTCGCGTCGGAGCAACGAAGAAGTATTCCGAAGGTTGGGAATCGGCGTTCGGCAAAGGCAAGAAGACCGCGGCAGCCAAGCCCACCAAAAAGGCGGCCAAGCAGGCGACGGCAAAAGCCTCGGCCAAGAAAAAGCCCGCCAAGAAGGGCAAGTAGCCGGCCTGTCGCTGACCATGCCGCGCGGGCTGGCCCCGCACGCGGCCGCCATCCGCCGGGCCGGCAAGCATGGCCCCACCGGGCGCCCTGCGCTGCGCAAAGGGCGGCTACACGCGCGACAAAAACTCGCCGGTGCGAGTATCGACTTTGACCATTTCGCCCTCGGACAGGTACTCAGGCACCTGCACCACCAGGCCCGTCTCGAGCGTGGCTGGCTTGGTGCGGCTGGTGGCCGAATTGCCGCGCACCCCGGGGTCGCACTGCGTGACCTTGAGCTCGACGACCAGGGGCAGTTGCAGCCCCACGCACTCTTCGTTGTAGATCAGGGCCTGAATGCCTGCGAGATCCTCGGTAATGAACCGCGTTTCGTCGGCAACGTCTTCGAGCGTCAGGGCGTACTGGTTGTAGTCCTGCTCGTCGAGCAGGTGCAAATGTGTCGCGTCGGCGTACATGTACTTGACCGGCCGCCGCTCGAAGTTGGCTTCGTCCAACCCCTCGCCGCCCCGCAGCACGATGTCGATCTTCTGCTTCGTCACCAGGTTGCGGGCGCGATACTTGTAGAGCGTGGCCGCGCCGCGGGCCGAGGGGCTTTGCACGTTGATCGTCTGAATCAGGCACGGAGCGCCGTTGTAGTAGACGACCGTGCCGTTTTTGATGTCTTTGGCAAGCATGCGCAATCGGCTCGCGACTTCGAGTGTTGGAAAGCAACCACGCGCCGGGTGCCGCCAGGAAGACTAGCGGCAGCGCGGTCGGCCAGAAGGGGCTGGCCCGGGGCCGCCGCCGAACCGGGGCATCATAGCACCGTGCCCGACTGAGGATCAACGCCCACGCCGCCGGTAAGCTCCACCAGGGCGTCGAGCACGATTAGTAGCGCGCTGGGGTCGAGCATTTCGTCTTCCTCGCCCGGCTCGTCATCCGTGGTTTGCTCGAAGTGCAGCAGGTCGAACCGCGCGTCGCACTTGGGCAGCCGCGCCACCTTGGCCCGTTCCTGGCTGTCGGCCGCGGAGCTTTTCAGCTCCTGGGCCAGGGCCGCGCCCTGCTCCAGCACTTCCTCGCCGGATTCGTAGCTGATGTCGAGCGCGGCGTAATCGTCGGGCGACATCACCGTGATCGACTCGAAGCGGCCATCCTCGTCGGCCCGGCCATTGGAGAGCTGGAAGCGGTCGTTAAGTTCGCGCAAGGCGCGTTCGACCTTGTTGAGCGTGGGCCGCCGGGTCGAGTCAAACAGCACGAAATAGGTTTCGCGCCATTTGAATTCCTCGCGTTCAAAAGTAGACATCAGCAGGAACTTTCGCGGCCAAAGCCAAAGAGCCTAGTTTTCCCATTCCTCTTCCGGAGGCCCCAGCCCGCCCTGCCAGGCCTCGAGAGCCTGGAGCATTTGGTCGCGCTCGGCCTGCTTGGCCCACACCGACTCGCCTTGCTCCAAGCGGACTTCGTACTGCCCCTCGCGCTCGCATTCCTCGGCCCCGCAAAAGTGCGGCGTCGACGCGACCCACATCACGCGATACAGGGGTACATGCTTGTCGTCAACCAGACAAAAAATCGACATTGCTTCGTTTTCCATCGACCGTCGGGCAACAGCGCGGCGCCCGTGCCGCGACTGGCGGCAACCAGGCTGCGCGCCGCGAACGTTGATTAAAACTGGCCCAGTTCGATCGAACGGCGGGTGGCCGCCTCGACCGCGGACATCAGCGTACCACGCAATCCGCCCGTTTCCAGGGCCTGCAGGCCGGCAATCGTGGTGCCGCCGGGGCTGGCCACGCGATCTTTGAGCACGGCCGGATGGTCGCCGGTCTCCAGCACCATTTGCGCGGCGCCGCGGACCGTTTGCGCGGCCAGGGCCGTGGCCACTTCGCGCGTCAGCCCCATTCGCACTCCGCCGTCGGCCAGCGCCTCGATCATCACGTAGACAAATGCCGGGCCCGAGCCCGACAGCCCCGTCACGGCGTCGAGCAGTTTTTCGTCCACGGCAAAAGCCTTGCCCACGGCCCCCAGCAAGTGCCCCAGCAATTGGGCGTCGGCCGGCGTGGTCCGCGGGCCCAGGCAATAGCCGCTGGCGCTTTGACCAATCAAACAAGGCGTGTTGGGCATCACGCGCACCAGTCGGGCATCGGGCAGGGCGGCGTCGAGCGTGGCCAGGTTGACCCTGCCCGCCAGCACACCCACCGTCGCCCCTTCG
>CAZPED010000460.1:0-4065 GCA_964585335.1 uncultured Planctomycetaceae bacterium
TTCCCCGGCCCGCTCGGGATCGTCGATTCCCCAGACGCGGATTTCGGGGAGCGACCGTAAACCGCGCAGCAGATGTTGGACCAGCTCTCGTTCGTATGGCCCGATGGCGGCAAAGGCCGCCTGCAGCGCGGTGCGCCGCGGAGCAGTCACCTGGCCGGAAACCAGGCGTCCCACCTCGGCCAGATAGTCGACCGCGGCCAGCACGCCGGCAATGCACTCGTGGTTCTGCGTGCCGGTCATCCACTTTTCGGGCAGGGTGTCGGCGGCCGGATTGACCTTGTAGGCCGGCAATTCGGCCAGCAGCTCGGGTCGGCCCCACAAAATGCCCACGTGCGGCCCAAAGAACTTGTAGGCCGAGCAGGCCAGATAGTCGCAGCCCCAGCGGTCGACGTCGAGCAGGCCGTGCGGCGCATAATGAACGGCGTCGAGGTACACCTGGGCCCCCACGTCGTGAGCCCAGCGGCAGATGTCGGCCACGGGATTGATCGTGCCCACGGCGTTCGATGCGCAGCCGACGGCGACCAGCCGTGTCCGCTGGTTGAGCGAAGCTTTGAGCGCGTCGAGGTCGAGTGTGCAATCGTCGGCATTGAACGGTACGAAGCGAACCGTGGCGCCGGCATCTTGGGCCGCCAATACCCAGGGGCGGACGTTCGCGTCGTGATCGAGCCGGGTGACGACGACTTCGTCGCCCGGCTTCCACGTGCGCGCAAGCGCCCGACTGAACGCGAAGGTGAGCGAGGTCATGTTGGCGCCAAACACCGTGGCCTGCGGCGATGTTGTACCCAGCAGGTCGGCCACGGCCCGGTGGGCTTCGTCGAGCATGGCGTCGCTGGCGATGCTGGTGCAAAACCGCCCGCCATGGTTGGCGTTGGCCGTGCGCAGGTAATGGCTGATGGCGTCGATGACTCGCTGCGGAGTCTGACTGCCGGCCGGGCCGTCGAAAAACACCGCCGGCCTTCCGGCCACTTCGAGCTCGAGGGCCGGAAACTGGCGCCGGCACCAGGCCAGCGGAAACTCGGGCGCGCTCATCGTCTGACAAGTCTCCGTGTTGCTTACAGTCGCTTAACCGGCGCTGGATTGATCTTCGCGCCAGTCGGTGACGAACATGCAGCCGGGACTATGCGTGATCGCCAGTCCGCAGCCCGCGCCCAACAGTGCCACCTGCGGAGTGACTCCGCAAGCCCAAAACACGGGTATCTCGCCAGGTTCGATCGTCACGGCGTCGCCAAAGTCGGGCCGCGCCAGGTCGCGAATTCCCAGCGCCGCCGGATCGCCGACGTGAATCGGCGCTCCATGCGATTGCGGAAACCCGCTGGTCAGGGCCACGACCTGGTCGATTTGCTCAAGCCGATAGGGGCGCATGCTGACGACCAGCTCGCCGCGAAAGCGCCCCGCCGGCTGGCACTGCCGCGAGGTGCGATACATCGGCACGTTACGCCCCTGGGCGATGTGCCTGACGGTCAGCCCCGCGCGGGTAAGGGCATTTTCGAACGTGAACGAACACCCCAGCAAGAAGCCCACCAGGTCGTCGCGCCACAGCGGGCGCACGTCCAGCGGCTCGCTCGCTTCGGGCACTCCCTGGCGAAAGACCCGGTAGCGGGGCACGTCGGTGCGCAAATCGGCCGTGGGCGCGGCGGCGCGCGGCACTGGGTCGCCCGTTGCGGTTCGCTCCAGCAACGGGCAGGGGCGATCGTTCAGCCGGCAGAACTCGGCGAACTCCAATGCGTCGCGCTCGGGCAGCAGGACGAGATTGGCCTGCACGTAGCCGCGGGCCAACCCCGTCGTAGAGCCCGTCCAGCGGCCAGCGCGAATCGCCTGGCGCAGCTCGGCTGCGCTGGCGTCGCGCAGCTCGTCGGTGGTCAGTTGCCGGTCGGTCTGCATCGATCGTCGACGAAACGTTTCCCCTTGCCATCGACCCGGGGCAGACTGCCCAAGGTCACCGTGCGCACTTCGACCTTTAAGCCCAAACGCAACTCCAGCTCGCGGGCCACGCGAGCCGGGTCGCTCAAGTGATCCTCGATTTCGACCAACAGCTGATCCATTTCGCCAGCCGTGCGGGCCGTCATGCGGTATTCGACAATCTCGGGAAAGCTCCGCAGAATCTGCTCGACCGAGCTGGGAAACACGTTGACGCCGCGAATGACCATCATGTCGTCCGCGCGGGTCAGCACGCCGCCCGATAGGAACACGAAGCGATTGTCGCCGGGGCGCTGCCAGGTGGGACGCACCAGGTCGCCCGTGCGGTAGCGAATGATCGGGCTGCCCACGCGCCCCAGGTTGGTGAGCACCAGTTCGGCCAGTTCGCCTTCGCCGGCCGGACCGCCGGTCTCGACGGAAAGGAACTCGGCGATGAAGTCATGTTCGTTGACGTACAGGCCCTCGCCCGAAGCGTCGCCATATCCCCACGGCCCCACTTCGGTCGCTCCGCTGTGGTCGAGCACGCGTGCATTCCAGGCCGATTCGATCCGCTGCCGGATCGCGGGCACCGAGCCGCCGGCCTCGCCGGCCAGAATCAGCACTTCCACGTCGAGGTCGGCGACGCTCTCGCGATTTTCGGCGGCCACTTCGGCCAGGTGTAGTGCGTAGGTGGGCGTGCAGAAAATGGCCTTGGCCTTGGTGCGGCGCATCAGGTCGATGCGCGCCAGGGTCGACAGTCCGCCCCCCGGCACCGCCAGGCAGTCGCGGGCGCAAGCCGCCTCGAAGGCGCTCCAAAAACCGACGAACGGTCCGAACGAAAACGCCAGGAAGACGCAATCGCCCGCTTCTAGCCCAGCGGCATCGAGCACGAACTGCCAACAGTCGGTCCACCAGGCCCAGTCTTCGGCCGTATCGAGCACGACCAACGGCCGGCCACGCGTGCCCGAGGTTTGATGAAACCGCGTATAGCGCTGTTGCGGAAAGGTGAGGTTGGCGGCCAGGTCGCCCCCCTGAGGCCGGCTGAGCAGCTCGTCCTTGAAAGTAAAGGGCAATTGTTGCACGGCCGCCAGCGAATCGAGCGGCCCTTGGGGCGACGACAGAGCGGCGGGCGAGAGCATAGACAGCTTCTCGCTATAAAACCGGTTGTGGGGCAAGATCGCCTTAAGCAGCTGATTGAGTCGCACGCGTTGCTGCTCGCCGCGCTCGGCGGGGCCCAAGGATTCCAACGCTCGCCGCTGTTCGTAACTCGTGGTGATCATGCATCAAATCATAGAATCCGCAATCTGCCCTGGCCAGCCGGCCGAGGGCAGCCGCCGCAGTTGGGCTGCGATTTCGCACACCACGCTGGTAGAATAGCCGACTTCACCAGCCTTTAATTTCACCCACCTAAGTGCCCATGGCCGACGCTCCCCGTAAAGCTTCGTTGCTGGTTATTTTTCTCACGGTGTTCATCGACCTGCTGGGCTTCGGCATGGTGCTGCCGCTGTTGCCCATTTATGCCAAGGACTTTGCCGCACAGTTGGGCCTGGAAGAAGGGCACTCGCGCATCGGCTTGCTGATCGGACTGCTGATGTCGAGCTTTTCGATCATGCAGTTCATCTTCGCGCCGCTCTGGGGGCGCTTGTCCGACCGCATCGGCCGCCGCCCAGTGCTGATGGTGGGGCTGGCCGGCTCCGTTGTGTTTTACACGCTCTTTGGCATTGCCACGGTCTGGAAAAGCCTGCCGCTGTTGTTTGCCTCGCGCATCGGCGCTGGAATTGCCGGGGCCACGATTTCGACCGCGCAGGCCTACATCGCCGACTCGACGACACGCGAGCGCCGAACAGCGGGAATGGCGATCATCGGCGCAGCATTCGGCATGGGTTTTGTCTTCGGACCGCTCATCGGTGCGCTCGCGATCTATTGGCTGGGGGAGAATTCCAGCAGCATCGCGGCCTTTCCAGGTTATCTTGCCGCCGGATTCTCCGCGGTGGCACTTCTCCTCGCGATCTTCATTCTGCCGGAATCGCTGAAGCCGAATTCAGAGGCGTCTCACAAAGGGTGGTTCAGTTTCGGGGAATTCCGCATCGCCCTTCGAATGCCCGGAGTAGCCTCTTTGATCGCGGTCTTCTTTCTCGGTTCCATCCAGCTTCTCGCGCTTGGGGTCGT
>CAZPED010000461.1:0-4060 GCA_964585335.1 uncultured Planctomycetaceae bacterium
CCCAGCGGCCGAGATGCCCGACCAGATCTCCTCCGAGGTCAAGGCCGAGCGCTGCCGGCAATTGGCGGCCCTCGAAACTTCGCTGCGCGACCGGTACTTCGCGTCGCTGGCCGGACGCGGCCTGGAAGTGCTGGTTGAATCGCCCGCCGACCGAGCGGGACGCGTGCAGGGCACGTCGTGCCGGTACGCGCCGGTCGAGCTTTCCGGCGACGAGCGCGCCATCGGCCAGTTTGTCCGCGTGGCGGCCGGCGAGGTCCGCGGCGGCGTCATTCAGGCCTGCTAGCACCCGGCCGCCAAGTGCCGAATTGCCGCTAGCTTGCCCGGCCAAGTCCGCCTAGCAGCCGTCAGGGGCGTTTGCTACACTCCGCCCCTCACATCTCAGCGCCCGACCCCGCAGCGGGGCCACGTGGCGAATCTGACGACAGAAGCACATCGAAACGGACGCCCAATCAGTGACGACGCGCGGCGCGTATTGCGCCGCCGGTCGTGCAGGAGCGACTATGCCGACGCGAAGCATTTCGTGGATCGTATTGGCCCTTGCGCTAGGTTTTGGCCCCGTGGCGCTGGCCGCGCCCCCCTGGGCCAAGATGGTCGTCTTCAAGCACCTCGAAGCCCGGCAGAACGAACTGTACCCGATCACCGATGAGAATGGGCCGTGGTTGATCATGGCCACCACGTTCACCGGCGAACGGGCCGAAGAGCAGGCCTCCGAATTGGTCTACGAGCTGCGCAAGGACTACAAGCTGCCGGCGTACACGTATCGCAAGAAATTCGAGTATTCGAAGCCCATTCGCGGCAAGGGGCTCGACGCCAACGGCGAGGCGCCGCTGATGCGCTATCAGAACGACAAGGACGTTCTGGAGATTGCCGTGCTCGTCGGGGACTACGTCAGCGTCGATGATCCCGAAGCCCAGAAGGTGCTCAAACGGCTCAAATACCTGGAGCCCAAGTCGCTCAAGGTGCAGCCCGGCGAGGAAAGCGCCCAATCGCTGGCTTCGCTGCGGGCCTTTCAAAAGCAGGTCAAGCAGAACGTGTTGCCCAAGGACAGCGACGAACTCAAGCGAGGCCCGATGGCGAGCGCCTTCGTGATTACCAACCCGCTATTGCCTCCCGAGTACTTCGTGCCCAAGGGGGTCGACAAGTTGGTGCTGGAGATGAACCGCAATGTGACGCACAGCCTGCTCGATTGTCCCAAGCGATTCACCGTCAAGGTGGCCACGTTTTCGGGCCACGCGGTAATTCTCGATAAGAAGCGTCAGGAAATGGTCGACCGGGGCGAAATGCCCAAGAGCTACCTGGAAGAAGCGGCCAAGAGCGCTCACTTGCTGACCGAGGCACTGCGCAAACGCGGCTACGAGGCCTACGAATTTCACGACCGTGCGTCGAGCATCGTCACCGTGGGTTCGTTCGACTCGGTGGGCACCAAACGCGACGACGGCAAGATCGAAATCAATCCGACGATTCACAAGATCATGCGGACGTTCGGACCGGAAACGAAGGTCGAGCCCGGCAAGCCGCCGCAGGTGGGCAAGCCCCGCAAGTTGGCCAACATACCGTTCGACATGCAGCCCGTGCCGGTCGAAGTGCCGCGCCACATGATTTCGAGCGACTACGCCAGCAAGCCCAGTCCCTAGTGGCCGAAGGCGGTGCGGCGCAGTACAACGAACGTTCCAACGACTCTCCATACGTCTGTGGAACGATTCGCATGACCGCACATGCCACGCTGGTGCTGGGCACCGGCAATCGCAAGAAGGCCATCGAGCTGGTCGAGCTGCTTGCTCCCCTGGGCCTGCACTTGAAAACGCTGGCCGACATGCCCCAGGCCATCTCGGTGGAGGAAACCGGCCAATCCTTTGCCGAAAATGCCCGGCTGAAGGCCACGGAGCAGGCCAGGCACTTGGCAGCCTGGGTGCTGGGCGAAGACAGCGGCATCGCCGTCGACGCTCTGGGAGGCGCGCCAGGCGTCTACTCCGCACGCTATGCCGGCCCGCACGCCACCGACGAGCAAAACAATGCCCGTTTGCTCGAGGAACTCGGTGATCGGCCCGCTGAAAAACGCACGGCCCACTACGTCTGTTACCTGGTGCTCGCCGATCCCCTGGGAAACGTTCGGGCCGAATGTCAGGGCACGTGCCACGGCCGCATTCGCACCGAACCGGCCGGCACCGCGGGCTTCGGCTACGATCCGCTGTTCGAAGTGATCGAATATCACCACACCTTCGGCGAACTGGGCGAGAACGTCAAAGCCGTGCTCAGCCATCGTGCCCGGGGAGTCGAGCAGCTCAAACCGCTCGTGACGGCCCTGCTCCGGGGCGGCCTCTGGATCGAGTAAGCTCGATCCAGAGGCCGAATGCCGCTTCGTTCCAGACGCGACGGGTCGACGGCCAGCGGCTAGAATAGTCCCACCGGCGCCCAAGTCGCGTGGCGCGGCTAGCTCCTTTCCGACGAGGTTCTCATGCACCACTGCAACTTGTTGGCATGCGCAGCGATTCTGCTCGGCGGCGCCGCGAACTTGCAGGCCGAAACCCCCGCACAATGGGCGGCACAGAACATTTCAGGCCTGATCGAAATCTACCAGCAGTTCCACCGTCAACCGGAGCTTTCGTCGCGCGAGGAGAAAACAGCCGCCCGCCTGGCCGAGCTGTGGCGCGCCGCCGGAGTCGACGTGCAAACCGGCATTGGCGGCCACGGCATTGTCGGGCTCGTTAAGAACGGTCCCGGCCCCACGCTCATGCTGCGAGCCGACATGGACGCACTGCCTGTCGTGGAAAACACCGGGCTGGCCTACGCTTCGCAGGTGACGACGCCCGGACGCGACGGACGCCCCACCGGCGTGATGCATGCTTGCGGCCACGACATCCACATCACCAACCTGACCGGCGTGATTCAATACCTGATGAGCCACAAGCAGGATTGGTCCGGCACGCTGCTGCTGGTGGGGCAGCCGGCCGAGGAGACAGGCGTTGGCGCGCGCCGGATGCTCGAAGATGGGCTGTTCACTCGATTTCCCAAACCCGACCTGGCCGTGGCGCTGCACGTTGACGCTACGCTCGAAACCGGCAAGGTGGGCGTCCGCTCGGGCTACTCGCTGGCCAACGTCGATAGCGTCAACGTTACGCTGCGCGGCCGTGGCGGCCATGGCGCCGCGCCGCACACCACGGTCGACCCGATCGTGCAAGAGGCGCAGTTCATTGTCTCGCTGCAAACTCTGGTCAGCCGCGAGAACGACCCTGTCGAGCCCGCCGTGGTAACCGTGGGCTCGATTCACGCGGGGGCCAAGCACAACGTCATTCCCGACCAGTGCGAGCTGCTGCTGACCGTGCGGAGCTATTCCGACGAGGTGCGCAATCGACTGCTCGAAGGCATTCGCCGCAAGGCGAACGCCGTGGCCGACGGCGCGGGCGCGCCCAAGCCCACGGTCGAAGTGCTCGATGAAACGACACCCTCGTTGTTCAACGATGAAAAGCTGACCGAGCGATTGATGCCCGTCTTCCGCAAGGCAGTGGGCGACGGCAACGTCGTGCCTTCCGAACCTTCGATGGGGGGCGAGGACTTCAGCCGATACGGCCGGGCTGGCGTGCCCATCTGCTTGTTTCGGCTGGGCTCGGTCGACGCCAAACGACTGGCTGGCTACAAGCGCGTGGGCGAGCCACCCTCGCTTCACTCAGCGACTTACTATCCCGACGCCGAGCCAACTCTGCTGACGGGCGTCAACGCGATGACGAGCGTCGTGCTGTACCTGCTGCCGCACAAGAAATGAAACAGGAACCTTCGCGACCACGTTTTACCAGGCGGTCGGTTGTCATCTGGTCCACGTCCTACTTGTTGACGTTGGCCGCCATTGTGACACTTGTGCTGCAAGTGCGCAAGACGGCGCTGCGCGAAATGGACACCCCCGAGGCCCACGCCCAATGGCAGGCTTGGCGCGAGGCCAAGCCGAATCAGGAAGCCTCGGGGCCGGTGCAGCGGCGGCCGCCGAAGTCGGTCGAGCCGCCGTCGCTGGTGCTGCTGCGCGATCACTTTGCCGTGGTGATGAGTGGCGCCATCCTGTTCGGATCGC
>CAZPED010000462.1:0-4059 GCA_964585335.1 uncultured Planctomycetaceae bacterium
CGGTCCCAAGGGCAACAATCGCACGGCCTGCCCGCGAACGTCGATCTCGCTATCGGCAATTGCCGCGCGGCTGACCGCGTCCCAGTCGCCTATGCTGGCCAACGCGGCCAGGGCCGTGGCGCGCACGCGCGACGAGCGATCGTCGCGAGCCAGTTGGCGCAGCGCTTCGCGGCTGGCGCCCTGTTCGGCGACGAGCTGCCGGGCGGCACCCTCGCGCACCTGCCGGTCGACGGCGTGGATCGCTTCGAGCGGGCGTGTCGGGCGCGAGGTCGCAGCCGACTTGCGCGCTGAAACACGCCACAAGCGGCCCTTGCCGTGTACGTTGTAGTCTTTGAGCACCCAGTCGCTGATCAGCAGGGCGCCGTCCGGAGCCACGGCAATGCCCACGGGCCGGAAATCCTCGTCTCCCTTGATGATGGGTTTGCCGATGGCGCGAAAGCTGGCGCCGCGCGGTTCGAGATGGAACCGCTCGATGCGGTGATCGCCCCAGCTTGTGCCAAGTATGTCGCCCACGTAATCGGCGGGCAGATTGTCGGACTCGTAGGCCACGATGCCCGAGGGGGCCTCGCCGGTTCCGGCCACCATGGGCAGCGTGCCCGGCAGTTCGCCGTTCCAAGCGGTAAACGGGTGCACGCCGCGTCGGCCGTTACGGTAGCGATAGCCGTAGTTACCCCCCTCGACGATGTGAATGAGCCGGCAGGGAGGGAGCGAGTCGGGGTCGTTGTCGACGGCAAACACGCGGCCAAAAGCATCGAGCGCCACGTGAAACGGATTCCAGAAGCCGAGCGAGAGCATTTCGAGCTTCGAACCATCGGGCCGGCAGCGATAGACCTGGCCCCCTTCCAACTCGCTGGCCACCGAGCCGTCGGCGCCCACCAGGCGGAACTCAGCGCCTTTGTTCTCACCCAGCCCAAAGTACACGTTGCCGTCGAAGTCGAAGCCAAAGCCCGACAGGCCGTTGTGCGGATAGTCGCCGGCCGTTTCCAAGTGCACGATGGGCACACGCTCGTCGGCATGCCCGTCGTCGTCCGTGTCGCGCAGGCGGAAGATCTCGCCGCGCGTGGCCACATACACCGAACCGTTGGGATGCACGCCGACGTTCATCGTCCAGGTCGTGCCCTCGAAGAAAGTGTCGATGCGGTCGGCGCGGCCGTCGCCATTGGTGTCTTCAAACAGCCGAATCCGATCCGTGGCCGGTCCCTGGTAGCCATCGGGCCGGAAATGCGTGTGACTTTCCACCACCAGCACGCGTCCCCGGGCATCGACCGCCAGTCCACACGGCGTCACCAGGTCGGGTTCGGCGGCGAACAAAGTCAATTGCAGCCGACCGTCGAGAACCTCGGGCTGGGCGACGCCCGCGGGTTCGGCGCCGGCCGCGAACACCAGGCACAAACACAACGACAACGCGTGCATGAAATCGCTCCTTTACGGTTTCGTCGGCGCCGCCCAGCTGCGAAGCCGCGGGGCGGCAGCGGGCGCCGGCGCTATTAACGGGGGCCGACGACGTCGGCAATGGGTGGGCTGGCTTGGGGCACCGCCGCGCAGTAGTCCTCGCCCAGCAGGGCGGCCAGCGTCGCGGCAACCTGGCTTTGCGTAACTGGGCTGACGTTGGCACGCTCGCCCAGAGCCGGGGTGTCGGGTCCAAGCGCGGCCAGCCAGATGAATTCCGAGCGGGGAGTCTTCTGGCCGTGGTTCTTCCACTCGATGGGCGCATCGCCCCGGCCATGATCGGGCACGATCAGGATGCTGGTCTTTCCTTGATACTGGGGAATCGCTTGCACGGTGTCCCACACGGCCTTGAAGCACGCATCGGCGCGATGCGCTGCGTGCAAATACTGGTCGTAACGTCCCTCGTGCCCCCAGGCATCGGTTTCGTTGAGCGAAAGGAAGAACACGCGGGGCTTGTGCTGCTTGAGGTATTCGAGCGCCGAGTGGATGGTCAGTGAATCGAACGGCTCGGCGCTCCAGTAGCGCGTCATCTCGGCCTTAAGCGTGTTGAGCAATTCGATCCGCGGCGTGGCCGCCGACGAGGGCAACGGCTCAAAACCTGCGTTAATGAGAAACCCGCAGCGCTCGCGATTGAAGATGAAGGGGAAGACGTCCCAAACGCCGAACGCCGCCACCTTGCCGTAGTAGGCCGGCTTGCGGTTCAGCCACTCGAACACCGTAACGTTCGGGTTCGGATTCTTGTCGTTGCTGTCGATCCGCGGATCGGCGAACCCGCACAGCGTTTCGTTGTAGCCGGGGTAGGAGAACTTCAGGCCGTTTGTCACTTGGGCCAGGCTGCCCTTTTGCTGGTTGCCGTAGAGTTGACCTTGCCGGGCCACGACGGTCCAGAGGAATGGCATCAGAGCTTCGCGGCGAGCCGCGGGCGTGTCTCGCCAAAAAGCCGCCTTCAGTCCCTCGACGTCCTTGACGCCTCCAGGTTCTTTGCTCACCAGCACTTCCTCGGCGCCGCCAAACACCTCTTGCCAGCGCAGGCCGTCGGTCATCAGCAGAATGACGTTTTCAGTGGCTCGCAGGGCGGGTTCAGCGGCGGCAGCCGACACGACCGTCAGCCACGCTAACATCATCAGGCAGCCACAGAGCTTTCCGGCACGCATGCGCTTCTCCACGGGGTGGGAGTGACGACCAGCCGCCGGGAGTTCGGCGGCTGGTCGCGAGAGTTTCAAGACTACTGCCGCCACGGCGCGATCGCAAGCGCGCGGAATTCGCACGCACCACGGAGATGGCAAAATAACAAGGCCCGGTGCGCTCTAAGCACACCGGGCCTTGCTGATTACTACCAGGACGCCCCTATCAGGGAACAACTAACCGCGGCGACGGCGGAAGACCATGGCCGCCAGCCCCGCCAGCGCCATACCCGACAAGGCCAGCGAGCTGGGCTCGGGCACCAGCACTTGAGGAACTCCGCCGGTGAAATTGTACGACGGGTTGTTCAGGCTTAGCGTGGCGTTGATGGCGCCGTTGACAACCAGCGTCTTGAAGCCGCTTTGGCCATTAGCCAGATTGTTATTCTGGTTGATGGAGATCGGCGTCGAGAGCGGCACGGGAAACGACAGGGGCACATTGGCGGCAAAGTTGGCCACCAGGTCATTCGGAAACGGCGGCACTCCACCTTGGCCATCGGACAGCGTTGCGATACCCGGCACACCAGCCGAGAAAATCGTCGTCGACGGTGACAGCGTGGTCAGAGTGCCAAGGTCGATGGTGCCCAGCAGCGGCACGTTTACGAGCTTGCCAGTCACGGTGCCGTCAATCGTGGCCGAGAAGTCACCATTAACGGCGAAGCTGTTGAAATCCTGGTCGACTGGCGAGCTGCTGGTCGACTGAAACTTCAGATCGGTGATCCGGCCGTTTACAGTCAGCTGCAATTGAAAGCTGCCCAGGTTCGTAATCGAGATCGAGAGCGGGGCGGCGGTAATCGTGAACGGAATGTTCGTGTTGCTGCCGCCGGCTCCGTTCAGGTCGCCAACGAACGAATTGACATTGACCGGCGTGCCGGGCGTTACGTTGTCGTAATCCAGGTCAACCGCTCCGCTGGCCGGAAGATTCGTCGCATTAACGGGAGTCATGCTCAAACCGACATTTTGCGCACCGGCCGAGACTCCCAGTTTGGTCCAGGTCGGCGAACCAAAGATCACCCCGACCCATTGCCAGTAAGAACCACTGGCTCCCGAAATGCTGGCTGTGCCAGAGCCGGTCAGCTGCGCGCTGAAGGGCCCGCTGACGGGGATGGTACTGTTGACGAGCGTCGCAGAGGCGGGCGCTGCAGCGACGACCATGAGCACCGCCGCAGCGGTGCACCGCACTATGGTCCGAATCATTAGCGGCTCCTTAAGAACGACAAACTGATTGTGCGCCGATTCGCGGTCATCGCGCTCTCGACGCGGGATGGTTAACGATGCCCGGGACGCGAAACCAAAGTTCGCTGATATCCCATCGACGTTGGGCCTAGTCTAACCGCTCCAATCGGCCAATCAACAAAATCCGGAAAAATTACAAAGAATTATTTTTGCCGGCGGCGGAGAGGCTTTCCGCCTGTTGGTGGGGGTGAAA
>CAZPED010000463.1:0-1265 GCA_964585335.1 uncultured Planctomycetaceae bacterium
TAACCGAGAGCACGCGCGGGCGCAAATGCCGACTCGACCGTCACGGGCCAATCAGGCAATTGCCACGGCCTTGCGGCTGGCGTCCCCAGGCGCTAGGCCATCACTTTGAGAAACGCCGCCTGGAACTTTTCCATTTCCTCGGGCGTGCCAACCGTCACGCGGACGTGCGTGGGCCAACTGGGCCAGACGCGGCCAACGTAGACCTTCTCTTTGCGCAGGGCCAGCACGATCTTTTCGCCGGGCTGACCAACGTCGACCATGAACTTGTTCGACACCGACGGCACGTACGAAAATCCGTGGCGGTCGAGAAACTGAAACACCGACGACCGCGTGTCGGCGATGATTTTGCGCCGCGTGGGCACCAGGTCGTCCGCCTTCAGACTGGCCGTGGCCGCCACCATGCCGGTGATCGGCATCGCGCCGGAGCTGTAGGGCGTAATGCGGGCCAACAGTTCGGGCGAGGCAATCGCGGCTCCCGCCCGCAGGCCTGCCATGCCGTAAATCTTCGAGAACGTGCGCAACAGCACCACGCGCTTGCCCGAGCGCACCAGGTCCGACCGCGGGCGCGCCCCCGCGATGTGAATGTACGCCTCGTCGAGCAGCAACACCGCCTCGGGCGGCAGGTTGTCGACCAGCCAGTCGATGTCGGCGTCCGAAGTCAGCGTGCCGGTCGGATTGTTCGGATTGCAAAGGTAGATCAAACCGGCGTTGGGGTCGGCGGCGGCGATGGCCTTGACGTCGTGGGCGTAGCTTTTGGTGAGCGGCACGCGATGCGTTTTGGCGCCGATGAACCGCGCCGCCAGCTCGCCCGCTTCGTAGCCCGGGTCGGCCGTGACGAAGCTTTTGGTGGGCGAGGTGAACGCCAACACCGCCTGCGTGAGCGGCGCGCTCGAGCCGGCAAACGCCGCCACCTGGCCAACGTCGAGACCTTCTTGCGCGGCCAGCAGTTGCTTGAACTTGTCGGTCAGGTCGTAACAGTAGCGGCCGCCTTTAGAGAGGATGGCCTGGATGGCCTCGATGGCTTGCGGACAGGGGCCCAAGGGATTCTCGTTGGCGTTGATCTTCACCGCGTCGGGAGGTATTTCGCCCACTTGCGAGAGCTGCGCCAGCGCCGCTTCGCCGTAAAACGGTAGCGCGGCCCCCGCGCCCAGTAGCGCGGCAATTCTGCCGAAGTCGCGACGCGAGAAGCCGCGGCGCAGAAAATCGCGCTCGTGCGCGGGAGAGAGCGGGCAGTCCATCGCAAGGCTCCTTGTGTGCGAAAGACG
>CAZPED010000463.1:1365-4055 GCA_964585335.1 uncultured Planctomycetaceae bacterium
CGTGCGCGGGAGAGAGCGGGCAGTCCATCGCAAGGCTCCTTGTGTGCGAAAGACGTGGAATCGAATCGGCAACCGACCGTGCGTCTCTCTCCCGCCCGAAGGGAGACCGCTTGAGCAGCGAACTTAGTATAGCGGAAGTTTGGGCCGCGCCGTGAGTGTCAACATTTCGTGGTGCAGCGCCCGCGCCGGCGGAAACGCGGAACGCGGCACGCCCCGCTTCAAGCCCCGCTATCCCCAAGGACTGTTGGGCTGCGGCGGACCAGCGGCCACGGCGGCCGCCTCGGCGTCTTCCTCGGTCACGCGAGGCGGCTTTTGCACCCGCACTTGTCGCAGCTCGCGGGCCAGGCCAGGCAGGTTCAGGCAGAACACGAGCAGCGCGGCCAGCGGCACCAGGTAAATCACCAGGTCGGCGCTCGGCGGCAGGCCACCCACGCAGGATTGCCAGATCGTCCATACGGGGCTGGGCAGTTGCAGCAGCGTGTATCCATAGTTGCGCGTGGCCGGATTCGACACCTGAATGATCCACGGCACGGCTGAACTGACCAGCACTAGCAGCACGTAGATCAGCACGCGCAACATCAGCCGCACCTCGCCATAGCGGCGCAGCACGTCGAACGCCAGCTTGCCCAGCCCCAGATAAATGGCGAGGTAGCTGGCCGCGACGATACCAGCCGAGAACACGCCGGGGCGAATAGGACGCGGTGAATTGAGCGCGACGGTTTGGTTGGCCTGAACGGCCCAGCGCCGCAATTCGCTGCTAAGCCATTCGTAAGGCAATGCGGCCACGAGCGCAACGGTCAGCATGCTGCACACGGCCAGCAGGTAACCGGTGCCTGGCCCCGGCACGAAAAACGTCAAGAAAACCCGCCCCAGCAGGCTTTGCGGCAGATCGCGCTTGACGCGCGGCGACAGCTCGGGAGGCTCGCCGGTCATGAAAACGCCGGCCAGCGTCCACAACAGCGAGCTAAAGAAAACCAGGGTGTAAATGACATTCGTGCCCCATTGAATTTGCCCCCAGGCGAACCAGCCGATCAGCGAGAGCTGTGCCACGACGATCGCCACGCGCAGCGCCGTCGAGCAGTTTTGACAGACCGTGGTCAGTTGGGCCCGGGCGGCCAGAAAGGCCAGGGCAAAGGCGTTCAGGTAGATCGTGGCGAAGATCAGGTTGACTGGCCAGAAATCGCGCGCGTCGGGGCGCCAGTTGGCTTGCTCGATCAAGGCGCCAATCGCCACCACGTTGAACCAGAAGGCGCCGAACAGCGCCAGGGCGAAAATAACCGACTGTCCGAGTTGCCGCTGCCGGTTGCCGGCCAGCGTGGCCAACAACAGGCCGATCATCGCCAGCCCCGCCGACATGGCCACGGTGTAAAACACGACCAAAAAGATCGTGAACACGTCGAGCCCGCGCAGCAGGTAGGTGAACGCCAGGCAGGGAAAAATGGCCGACAGGTACACAGCCATCTGCAGGGCGACGGCGCAGAGCTTGCCGCTGATGATCTGCCGGGCGCCCAGCGCCGTGATCGACACCAGCTCGTGCGTGCGGTCCTGGCGCTCGGCCGACAGCGAGTGGAACGCGGCATAAGGAGCCACGACCAGCAGCGGAAACGCCAAAATGACGTGATAGCCGAGGAACATCGTCGGCCCGTCGGCCGAGTAGTAAACGGCCGGCCCGATCATCGCCAGGCCAATGATCGACCAGGCCCAGCCGGCGGCCAGCATCAGAAAAAACGTCGTGGTGAACTGCCGGCTGCGCAGCGCTTGCCGGGCCTCTTTGACCAGAATGGGGTTCAAGCGATCCGAGGCGCGCGCCAGCAGCGCTTCGAAACGCTCCCAGCGCGATTCGAGCGCCGGATCGCCCGCGACGGACGCTTCGCCTGTGATCGCCGGCTCGAGCAGGCTCATTGCACGAGTCCCTCGGTGACCTGCATGAACACGTCCTCGAGCGTCTTGGCGCGGCTGCCGAACGCTGCGACATGAAAACCGGCCAGCACGATCTCGCGCAGCATCGCGGCCTCGGACTGCTGATCGCCATCGTGCAGGAACTTGACTTGCCGGCCCTCGGCCGCAACCTCGTGCACGTCGCCGCGGGCCTGTAGCCACGCGATCAGGCCCGGGGCGTTATCGAGCACTTGCACTTCGACGGTCCGCTGCGTTTGCCGGGCGCGCTGAATTTCCTCGACGCTGCCAACGGCCAGCAGCCGGCCTTGTTCGATAATGGCCACGGTGTCGCACATCTCGGCCAGCTCGGTCAGGATGTGCGAGCTGACGAGAATGGCTTTGCCGTCGGCGGCCAGCTGACCGATCATTTCGCGCAGCTGGATGCGGGCCCGGGGATCGAGCCCCGCGGCCGGCTCGTCCATGATCAGCACGGCGGGATCGTGAATGATCGCCCGGCCCAGGCACAGCCGTTGCTTCATGCCCTTCGATAGGCCGTCGATTGGCTTCTCTGCCAGGCCGTCGAGCTTGGTAAAGCTCATCACACGCCGCAGCGCCCGCTGCCGCTCGGCCCCCATCAGGCCGTACGCCCGGGCAAAAAAGTCGAGGTACTCGTGCACCAGGATGCTGGGCTGGGTGTCGAAATAGTCGGGCATGAAACCCCGGCGGCGGCAAACGCGGTCGGGATCTTGCATGACCGAAAAGCCGTCGACAAAGGCATCGCCGGACGTCGGCATGTCGAGCGTGGCCAGGAT
>CAZPED010000464.1:0-4053 GCA_964585335.1 uncultured Planctomycetaceae bacterium
TTCGTCCTCTTGCTTGGCGCGGAGCGAAAACTTCTCGAAGCCGTTTTCCTGGCACTTCTGGATCACCTCTTGCACCACGCCGGTCTTGGCGTTGGCGTCGGCCCGCAGAATCACGGTGGCGTCGGCCGGCTTATGGCCGTTGAGCTCGAGGAACCGCTTTTCGTTGAACAGCGGTTTGTCGAGCGCGGCGATCGGAATCGCGTCGCCGCTGAAGATCACCCGGTCGTCGCTCGTCAGCTGCAAGACCAGCGGCGACTCGGGGGCCGCCTCGGGAGGCTTGGCCAGCTGGCTGCTCGGCAGGTTGATGCGGGCATCGACCTCGCCCTCGCCAAAACTCAGCAGCACCATGAAAAACGCGATCAGCTGGAACGTCATATCGATCATGGGGGTCATGTCGGGCTCGGCCGACGTGCCTTGTTCTTGGCTCTTGAACTTCACGATCGATTCGTCCTTACGCTGCTCACACGCTTTCTACCAGATGCCGGCCGTCGATTCGCTGCCTGTCGTTTTTCGTTCTATGGCGCGCCGGGCTTCTTGCCCCCCACGTTCTGAAAACGGCTCATCAGCCGCTCGCTGTAAATGCCCACCTCGAGCACGAGCCGGTTGAGCCGGTTGCGAAAGATGCCAAAGATGGCGATGGCCGGAATCGCCAGCCACAGACCGATCAGCGTGGTGATGAGCGCCATCATGATGCCCTGGGCCAATTGCCGCGGCTTGGGCTGTGTTTCCATGTCGGCGATCACGCGGAACGAATCGACCATGCCGTCGACCGTGCCCAGCAGACCCACCATCGGGCTGATCGTGCCGATCAGCGCGATGTAGCTCAAACGCTGTTCGAGCTTCATGTTCTCGTCCTCGCCGACCTCTTGCATGGCCTCGACGGCCTGCGGGTAGCCGTCTTGCAGCTTGGCCAGCCCGGCCGAGAGCACGTGCCCCAGAAAGCTCTCGTCGTTGCGCGCCAGCTCGTAAGCCTCTTGGTAGCGTTTTTCGTTGAGCAGCGACTCGAAGTTCTCGACCAGGTCGGGTGGCACCACCGCCTGGCGGCGGATCGACATTACGTTCATCGCCACGAGCGCCACGAGCACGAAGGACAGGAACAAGAACGCGACGGTGTACTTCAGCCCCAGGGCCGTGTAGTAGAACCGCAAGGCGTTCATGCTCTCGAACGTCTCGACCGGTGCGTCGGACGCGGCCTTGTCCTGCGCCTGGGCCACGCTGCTAAACAGCGGGCTGACGATCGGGGCGACGGACATGCCTAGCACCAGAAACGAAACGAGCGTCAACAAGTGCCGACGCAATCGTGAACTGTAAACCATTATTGATCCTCGTCGCAGTGACTTCGCTCGCTCGGCGAAGCCCTTATGGTGATGTGCCGCCCCTTCGACTCTCACAATCTCTCGCCGGCAGACCCGGCAGACCCGTCAGACCGCCGCGCCTTGGCCCTCGGTCAGTGTAGCCCGCGCCTTTCAATTTCGCCAAGCCCGCCATCACCCCCGGGCGTCGCGAAGGTCGCCGCCGGCCGCCTTGCGGCGCGGCCTAGAGCTCTTGCGCCCACTTCGACTCGGGGTACTTCTCTTTCAACCGGCTGCGAGCCTGGTCGGCTCGTTCCGGTTTTTCCAATTGCGTCCACAATTTGGCCAGATTGGCCAGTGCCTCGGCGTGGGCCGGTCCCACGCGGGCATAGAGCAAATCGACGTGCAAGTAGGCCAGCAGCGCCTCCTTGGTTTTGCCTGCCGCCTGGTGACATTGGCCGAGCACATTGTAGGCCGACGCCTGCAACTCGTAGTTTTCCGGATTGGCCTTTTCGATGATTTGCCCAACGAGCTGCACCGCCTCGTCGGTCTTGCCCGCGCCGGCCAGCGCTGCCGCGCGGCCCAGCTTGGCGCTCAGTTGCTGCCGGTCAAAGGCATCGCCGGCCCCCGTGGCCTTCAGCGCTTCGTCGAACTGGGCCAGGGCCAGGTCGAACTGTTTGCGCTGCACGAGCGATTGCCCCAGCAGTACGGCTGCCCGCGACTTGTACTCGGGCCAGGGGGCATCGGCCAGTTTGCCGTAAAAGGTCTCGGCATCGGCATATTTTCCCAGGGCCACCAGCAGGTCGCCCAGCAGCTCGCAGGTTTCGTAGTAGTGGAAACTCTCGCGGTGGGCCTTCTCGAAACTAAACAGCCTCTTGCCGGCGTCGGCCTTCGAACCGCTGCCGGCCAGGGCCAGGCGGGCAGCCGCCAGGGCCTTGTAGAACTCGACGTCCTGGGCAATCTCCGCGCGGCCGATGTCGGCCGTGGCGACCTTGGCCAGCAGGCCCGCCGCGGCCTCGTACTTGCCCGCGTTCAGAGCATTGCGGGCCTGGGTCAGCTCGTTCGGCTCACCGTCGAACTGTACCGTGTCCACTTCGTTGACGGCAATCGTCTTGGTATTGGCCCCAACTTCCAGTTTCAGCTCGGTGGGCGAAATCGAGGTCAGCTTGCCCGAGGACTGCCCGCCGGCGAGCAACCTGACGCGATCGGCGCCACGCAAGGGGGCCGTGGCCAGGCAAGCCAGCGCCACGATCAGGCAGGTGGTGAACTTGTGCAGCTTCATAACCGTCTCAAGGCCTGTTTCAACCCATCGGCGCGGCCGTCTCGCGGTCGCGTTCTTTGAACTCGGCCAGCCCCGTCTCCTTGCCACCCAAGTTTTTCTGAATCTGTTTGAGCAACCTGTCGTAGCGCGCGGCCGTTTCCTCGCCGCCCAGGGTAGGGTGCAATTTGTAGGTTACCCACAGGTCCTGCTTGGCCGCTTCGAGAATCTTGGCCTGCTTGGCCTTGTCTTCCTGCGTCAGCGCATACATGAAGCGGGCCTGCGCCATGTTCAGCCGCGACTCGTGAAAGATTTCGGCAAACTTCGGATTACCCGACATCGATTGCGACAGCATCTTCGACAGCTTCGCCCACCCCCAAACCACGTTCTTGCCGTCGGCGCCCGGCGAGCCGCCGACGATCGACAGCGCGTAACCATTCGGGTCGACCAGGCCCTTGGCCTGATAGGTTTCGGCGGCTTGGACCTGGGCCGTCAGCAGCGCGGGCTTGTCCTTGAGCACGCCGACCAGCGTCTTGATCGCTTCGTCGTACTCGCCGCCGCGGCGCTGGCAATCGGCCAGGCGCAGGCGAATGCTCACGAGCGCGTCTGGGTTCTCTTTGTACTTGGGATCTTTCGCCGCCAGTTCGTACATCCGCTGGTAGGCCGTGGCGGCTTTTTGATAGTACGATCGCGCGGTCACGGTGGGGGGCGCGCCGTCCTGGTCAAAGCTGCTACCCAGGCTGCTATAGGTTTCAGCGACCCAGTTGAGCGACGCATAGTTGCCGCCGCCATCGCGCTTGACGACGCGGTCGAGGAAAACCTCAAACGCCTTGGTGACCGCGTCGAGCTCCTTTGTCTGCTTGTTCTTGCGCAGGGTTTGCAAGTGCTCGCCCAGCTCGCGGCCCAGACTGATATAGATGGCCGTCAGGTTTTCACCGGCTTTCGCGTCGCCGCTGGCCGCGGCCAGCTTTTCGAGCGCGTCCATGGCCGCTTCCGCCTTCTTGAGCTGCTGCGGCGAAACCGAAATGTAGGCCCGCAGCGCCATCTTGTAGGTTTCCGTGGCAAAGCCCTCGCGCGAGGTGGCCGGGCTCTTGGCGCTGACGAGCGTCAACGGGCCATACTTGGCGTTTTCCAGCCAGCCGATCGCCTTGGCCGTTTGGCCCGTCTCGATGCAAATTTGCACCATCGACAGCACGGCCGCGGCCAGCGTGGCGTCGACCTCACCCGACTTCTCGGCCCGGGCAATACCTTGTGCCAGGATCTCCTGGGCCTTGGTCTTCAGGGCGTCGAGCTGTTCGGTCTTGGGCCGTTCGGCTTCGGGCAGCCGCGAAGCCCGCAAGTAGGCCGACCACAGGGTTTGCCCCGCGCGCAGTTCCGCTGCGGCTCGCCGCGGCGAATCGGCGGCGATCTTACCGAGGTACTCCACGGCTTTGTCGACCTGGTTTTGCGTGGCGGCAAAATTCAGCAGCGTCAGCGCGGCTTCGTCGGCCTCGACCTGGTTCG
>CAZPED010000465.1:0-4051 GCA_964585335.1 uncultured Planctomycetaceae bacterium
CGTTGTGGGTGACGAAGAAGTCGGTCGCGCCGTCGATCCGAGCCTTGACCTCGATGCGGTAGGTGTCACCCGCGGAGTCGGTGGAAAGGATGTCGAAGCCGGGGTTGTTGAACGCCTGCTCGACGGGCTTGCGACCGAGCTCGCGCTCGCGCGCGAGCACCAGGTAGACACCGCGGCGTTCGACCTCCTTGGTCTCCTTCGCATGGATCGGCGCGGTCGCAGGCAGCTCGTCGCTGGCCGGTTCGGCAGTGGACGCCGCCGACTCGCTGGCCGCCGGTTCAGCGGGCTTGGCGGTGCTGGTGGTGGGCACTTCCTCGGGCGCGCTGGCCGACGGTTTGCCGCTACAGCCTACGAGCGACGCCAACAGCAAGGCCCCCGAAACGATCCAGCGTGTTTTGTTGTCCATGGTTTGTTGCATCCTTGGTGGTTGATCCTGGGCTCCCGACCAGCGCGGTCCAACATATCGGCTACAGTTGATTTCGCCAAGGAACGTTCGACGGCGAGGCTAATCGAGCCACTGTGCCTGATTCGCCAGAAATCGGCCCGGCTTGGCTGCCGCGGGGGGCGTGCGTTTTCGGGCTGCCCGACGTGATTTGGCCCGTCGGCGGTGCTAGAGTGGGAGCACTCTTGGGTCGTCCACGTGTTGGTCGATCGGCCAGCGTGCCTGGGCGGCTGTAACTCGTTGCACAACTGGCCGCCTACGCTCCAATGCCCGTGCCCAGCCACACCACCGCCGCTGCCGCGGCCAGCTATCAACCGCTGGTCGTCGTGCTCGTGGCCGCCTGCGGGGGCATCGTGCTCGATCGCTGGTGGCCCGCGCCGCTGGGCGTTTGGATCGTGGCGGCCGCCGTGGCCTGGTTGGGCTGGTGCTATGCCTGGCGGCGCGCGTGGCTGGCCACTAGCGCCGTGGCGCTGCTGGTCAGCGTTGCCGGTACGGCCGGCGCCTGGCACCATTGCCGCTGGCAACTGTTTGCCGGCGACGACGCGCGCGTGTTTGCCCGCGCCGAGGCGAAACCGGCGGCGCTGCGGGCCCGCGCGGTCTCGGCTCCGCGCCGCGTTCCGGCGCCGCCACCCAATCCGCTGGCCACTATTCCCACGGGCGAGCGGACGCGGCTGGACGTGGAACTGACGGCCGTGCGCGATGGCGACACCTGGCGGCCGGCTGCCGGAAACATTTCGCTGATGGTCGACGGTCAGTTGCTCGGCGTTGAGCCGGGTGACGACGTCGAGTTGTTCGGACAACTGGCGGCCATCGCGCCGCCGGCCAACCCGGGCGAGTTCGACTTCGCGGCGCATTCCCGCGGCGAGCGGCGATTGTGCTCGGTGCGGTGCGAGTTCCCTGAGTGCGTCTCGACGCTAGAGCACGGCAGCGTGTGGAACTGGCGGCGGGCGATCGCCGCGCTGCGCGGTGGCGGCGACGCGCTGCTGTGGCAACGCCTGGCGGGCCAGCGCCGTGGCCTGGCCGCCGCCATGTTTCTGGGCGAGCGCGACGAACTGGAAACCGATCTGAGCCAGGCCTTCCTCGAAACCGGCACGATCCACTTGCTGGTCGTCTCGGGGCTTAACGTCGGTATTCTGGCTGGCTGCTTGTTCTTCGCGATGCGCGTGCTGCTGGTGCCCAGGGCCTGGGCGCTGGCGGTCGTGGCGGGGGCCTGCTTGCTGTATGCCGCCACGACCGACTCCGAGCCGCCCGTCGTGCGGGCCACGGTGATGGTGCTGGTCGGCTGCCTGGCCGCGGTGATCGGCCGCCGGCCGCTGGGGTTCAATTCGCTGGCCGCCGCGGGGCTGGTCGTGCTGGCGATCAACCCGGCCGAGCTCGTGCAATCGGGCACGCAGCTTTCGTTTCTTTCGGTGGCGGTGCTGGCCTGGCTGGCCGAAACGCGGACGCCCAAAACCATCGACCCCTTGGACCGTTTGATCGCGCGCACGCGGCCGTGGCCACAGCGCTACGTGCGCTGGATTGGTTCGTGGCTGTATACCACGTCGCTGGTGAGTCTGGCCGTGTGGCTGGCGATCGCGCCGCTGGTGATGGCCCGGTTCCATCTGGTTTCGCCGGTGGCGGTGCTGCTGGGCCCGTTGCTGGCTGTGCCGGTTGGCCTGGCGATGGCCAGCGGGTTTGGCATTTTTGCCTTGGGCGGTTTGATTCCGCCGCTGGCCCGCGTGCTGGGCCTGGTCTGCGACACATCGCTCTACTCGATGCAGGTCTGCGTCGACGTTAGCCGGCATTTGCCGGGCGGATACTTTTGGGTGCCGGGACCGAGCGACTGGTGGCTGGCCGGCTTTTACGCGCTGACGATCGGCTGGATGCTGTGGGGCCACGGCCGGGTGCCGCGCCGCTGGGCCGTGGCGCTGGTGGCCGCCTGGATTGCCGTGGGGCTGTCGCTGACCTGGGCGCGCCCGCGGGATGAGGGCCAGCTGACCTGCACGTTTCTGTCGGTGGGGCACGGCGCCGCGGTGGTGGTCGAGCTGCCCGACGGACAGACGCTGCTCTACGACGCCGGACGGCTGGGCTCGCCGACGCGAGCCTCGCGAGCCATCGCCGGTTATCTCTGGTCGCGGGGCATCACGCATCTCGACGCGGTGGTGATCTCGCACGCCGATGCCGACCACTACAATGCCCTGCCGGCGGTGCTTCAGCAATTCTCGGCCGGCGCCGTGTACGTCTCGCCGGTCATGTTTCTCGAACCCAGCCGGGCACTCGACGCGCTGCGGTCGAGTATCGACAGCTCGGGCACCTCGCTGCGCGAAGTCTGGGGAGGCGACCAGTTGCGTGTAGGCGGCGGCGCGCGGATCGAGGTGATGCACCCGCCCCGCCGCGGCGTGCTGGGAAGCGACAACGCCAACAGCATCGTGCTGGCCATCGAGTTCGCCGGCCGGCGGCTGCTGCTCACCGGCGATTTGGAATCGCCAGGTCTCGACGATCTGCTGGCCGAGGAGCCGTACGACTGCGACGTGGTGTTGGCCCCGCACCACGGCAGTGCTTTTAGCGATCCGCCCGAGTTTGCCCGCTGGACGACGCCGGAGTTTGCGGTTGTCAGTGGCGGCCCGCAAGACAATCCCGCCGCGATGGCCGGCGCCTACGACGCGGTAGGCGCCCAGATCGTACACACCGCCCGTAGCGGCGCCGTGACGGTGAGCGTGAATGACGGGAGGCTAGACGTGCGGACGTGGCAGGCGGGCGTCGAGTAGCAGCCGATCGATGCGGCCATGCAGGGAGTTTACTTTGCGTGGTACAACTTCAGCCTCAAACACTAAACTTTTTCACGCGAGGAGATTTGCCAGATCCCCCAATACGTGGTATCGTGCTGCTAGTCGAACGGCCGAGCCCCAAACGGGACAATTCCCAATACTTGGGAACTTCTATTTCTGTCCCGGCCGCTTCTAGCATGTAGCGGTGTGCCGCTACAGGATTGGGGCCCCCAATGTCATCTCCCAATAACGATGCGCATGCGCGCCTGCAACTCCATGAACGCTGCTCGGTCGAGCAAAGGATCGTGGCCATCAACCATGAGCTGGAACAAATCCGAACGGCCGAACGGTCAAGTTATGATAAATGGCGGCAGCTGCTCTTGGAGAAAGAGGAGCTACAGAAAACGCTGTCATCCGGCCGGCAAACTTTCTCCGATCCCACACACTAGCTTACCCGTGCCATCCGCCCGAGTTTGCCCGCTGGACGACGCCGAGTTTGCGATCGTCAGTGGCGGGCCGCAAGACAATCCCGCCGCGATGGCCGGCGCATGCGATGCGGTGGGCGAAGGCGAGCGTTGAGTAACGGTCGATCGATGCCGCCGCACCGATCCACCGCACCATCAGGCAAGTTAAACTGGCTACTTCCGCCCCGCGCCTGACGGAGCTTTTTCATGTACCTATAATGGGTCCCATGAAAGAAGACCCCACCTCCGATCGCCACTGGTTGCACTACCCCCTGTGGACGTTGCTGGTGGTGATTTCTGGCGCGGCCATTGCGCTCGTCACGGGGCCGATCGTGACGCTCGTCTTGTTGTTTCTGGCCTTCTTTGCCAGCCTGCGGGTCTCGTCCAGGCGATTGCCA
>CAZPED010000466.1:0-4034 GCA_964585335.1 uncultured Planctomycetaceae bacterium
CCGACGAATCCGTACGACTACAACCGCGATGGAGCCGTTAACGTTTCCGACGCGCTATTGGCCCGCAATCACGCAACCAACGTGGGCACCGCGCTCAACTTCATCGACTTGAGCAGTCCCGTGATTGGCGTAGTTACCGGCGAAGATGCCACCGCCGCCCTGGCGCTGCCCGGCATTGCGCTTAGCTTGCGGTCCGACGCTTCAGCGGCGCCTAGCAGCGGCTGGCGACAGGCGCGCGTCGAGCGCGAAGAGACGGTCAAGTTGTCGGTCCCACAAGCGCCCGCCTGGGCATTGCTGAGCGACTTTTGGAAACACGATCTCGACGACCGCGAGCAGCTGGACGAGGAATTGCTGGCGACGCTGGCCGAATCCTGATCGGCCCCGGCAGGTGCCTACTTCGCCTCGCGGCCTGGGAACGGGCCCTGCGTCCAGGACCAAATCGGCCAGCGGGTGTTCGCTGCCTTCATCGTGTTCTCGCCGTTGACCAGTCCGGCCAGGGCGATCACGCCGGCCAGCGCCGCCAGGCCTGCGCCACACCAGGCGGCTACCGCACCCGGCTGCTGCAAGCGGTCGTCCGCCGCTTCGCCGCTTTCGGCCACGGACCGAGGCTTGGCCAGCGCGACGTAAACCACCATGAGCAGGAACAGCACCCAAAACACCGTGTGCATGTTCAACTGACCAGGCTGCCGCGGGTAAAAGAAGTACAAAGCCGTCAGGTTCTGAAACAACAGCATCGTGCCGGACAGCCAGAGGGCGGGCAGGGCCGCGAAGCGCCGCCGCTGTCCAAAATGTATCAGCAGCCAAAGGCCCGCCCCCACAAATCCCAGCACGCACACGCCGTCGACCAGCCAGAGAATGGTCTCGGCAAGCTTCTCTGGCTCCGCGTAGCCGTACTGCAGCAGCTGCCGCGTCCACTCCGCGAGTTTCTCGGTCGGGCGAATTCGTCCTAGTCGGTGCCACAGCGGTATCACGCCCAGCACGTAGATGATTCCCAGCGTGCAAGCCACGGAATAGTTCCGCTCGGCCGGCGGTTCTGGGTAGGGGCGGTTCACCATGCCGAAGCAGAAAATGAAACCGCCGATCAGCCCGCAGGACACTTCCATTACGTTCCAATGGTTGATCGTGAAGTGCAACGGCGTTTGCAAGTCGTTGGCGATATTGCCCAGCAGGCGGCCGGCCGCCATGCCCAGCCCAAAGCCAAAGTACCCCAGCAGCGCGCCGCGCAAGCCCAGGCCACGGCGGTTCCAGGCCAGCCAGGCAATCTGGCCCAACGCCGCGCCCATGAAGGCAATCGACGTGTTATTCCGCGGCGGATTGATGTCGAACTTCAGTACGTCCACTGCCAGGAAAGAAACGAACCAGCCCGCGGCTAGCAACGTGCCGATGAGCGAGAGCCATTCGATGCCGCGGAGCGGTTTCTTTTCGAGCAACAGGCCAATCAGCGCGCCGCCAAACGTGCCCCAAGCCGAGCCCTGCAGGAACAATGTCACGAAGCCGTAACTGTAATTAACGAAGGTGTCGGCCTGCGCGTATCCGTGCAGCATGCCGTAGCTCATGGTGCCCCCCGAGCCGATGGCCATGCCCGACACCGCGGCCAGCACGGGCATCCACAGAAATAGCGAACGCTGGCCGCTCACGTAGGCCAGGGCGAGCGCCAACACCGCGCCCGGATACATGGCTCCGACGAGGTGCCCAAAGTCGCCGCGGATGCCCCAGCCCAATCCCACGGCCAGGGCGACAAACACACTTCTTCCCACGCGATCGAGCAGCGTCATCGATCAAAGCACTCCGGGGGGCGACAGTCAGCGGTTAGACCTTTCTGGCGGTTCAATCTAACCGCCGACTACCGCCGATGCCAGGGTGCCGCCGGCCGCGCTACGGCCCTGCCGAAGCAGCCGCGCGCGCTTCGTCGGCCGAGACCAAGCCGTCACCATTGACGTCGAGCCGTTGAAATTGTGCGCGCGTGCCGAGAAACTCGCGCGGCGACAGTTCGCCGTCGCCGTTGCGGTCCATTGCCTGCATCCAGCCGGGCAGGTCGCTTCGGGGCGCCGTAGCGGGGTCCAGCATGCGTGGCGCCTGGTCGAACCTGGGCACGGCGCCGAGCGACCAGGTCAGGCTTAGCCGCGAGGGAACCTCGTCGGGCGTCACCATCCCATCACCATCCCGGTCAAGCTGGCTCAGCTGCTTGCCGCTCGCGCGCAGCTCTCGAATGGTCAGTCGCCCGTCGCGGTCGGCGTCGAGATTGGCGAACAAGGGATCAGTCGAGCGGGCAACTTGCACGCTGCTGACCAGCGTGGTGTAGCTGGTGAAGCGGTTGGTCGCGGCCAGGCACTCCTCCAAGCTGATCTTGCGATCGCCGTCGCGGTCAACTTTCCCCAGCTCCATCTCCAGCGCTTCGAGCAGGCGTAGCTGCTCATCACCTTCCAGAAAGGTGCTCTTGTCGGCATCCGCAGCGGCGAATGGCGCATTCAGATTGCGAGCCAGCGCGTTGCCGCCAAGCGTCTGGACGTCCAGGCCAAACTCGTTCAGCTCAACGTCCAGCCTGCCAGGTCGCCGTGTCACCGGCGGCATCGATTGATCAGGCAACACTTCGAGATCGAGCGTCGGCAAGCGGTTAGCCATGCTTGCAATGGCAAAGCCGCCCCTCAGCGTCAGGTCGGCGGGAATCGTCTGGAAACCGGCCATTTCCGCGGTGTCGAGCCGTCCGTTCTGGTTGGCGTCGAGCAGGGCAAACCGCCCGGCAGACAGCGACAGCGCACTGGCATCCAGGCCACCTCCTTCGTCGTACATTTCGGCCAAAAGCTCGTAGAGTTGCCGGCCGTCGATCTGCCCGACATTCAGCGCCAGATCCGGTTCGAAATCGGGCGGGCCGCGCGGCGCCTGCTCGGCCTCGCCGGGTGTAACCATTTCGGCGCTCGTGACGAGGTCGTCTCCCTGGGTGTCGCGACTCAACAAGCGCTGCTCTGCGCCCGCCTGCTCCTCGGCCGAAAGCCTTCCGTCATGATCGACGTCGCACCAGGCAAACGTGGGCGTGCTCTGCAAATCCTCACCTTGCCCGGCTATTGACTGCAAGCGAATCAGCCCGCCAAGCATCGCGTCTTGGGCCAGAAACGCCGCCAACTCCCGAGTTTGAACCAGGCCGTCCCGGTTGCGGTCGAATTGCCGCGCCGCTTCGTCGCGGGCCTTCTGATCGAGCAGAGGCGCGTTGCCCCAGAGCCCCCATTCGAATTTCGGGGACGCGACCAGGTCGCTCCAGCGCGGATTTTCATCCTGCTTCGCACCCGCGGCTTGCCGCGCTTTGGCAAGCACCTCATCGGCCCCGGCCGTGGCAGAGCGATCGCCGATGGTTGCCCGCAAATCCACCAGCAGCGGCCCGCGGGGGGCGAGCAGCATTAAGCGGCCCGCCGGCGCATCCGCTCGCCGCGCTGCCTCAGCTGGCGAAGCCATTTCGGCGGGTGGCCCGACCGCGTTTGGGGCCGGAGCCGCATCGGCTCGGTCGTTCGACACCGGCATTTCCGCCGCCGAGCCGGCCATGGCAACGCTGTCGCCAGAACTGGCGTCAGGGGGCGTCATTGCGGCCGACTCCGGCGGCAGGTCTGTCGCAGGAGGCTTTGTCGTCACGTCGCTTTGTTGGCTGGGCGCAGCTTGAGGTTCGCCGCACCCCGCCAGCATCATCATCAGCATCAGCACGACCAGCGAGGCCGGCAATCGCCATCGCTGAGGGTGCGAATTGCCACCGGCCAGCCGAACTTCGCGAGCAATCGTGCGTCTAGAGCAAAAGCTGGCCAATCGGTTCCCCTTCCACAATGCGGATCGGCCGGCCGATGGGGCTGGTGTTCTGCGTCAGCGGGTCGATGCCAAGCGCCGCGCAGAGCGTGGCCAACACCCCCGGAGCGCCGACGGGCGCATCGGCCACCGACATGCCGTCGGCCGTCGTGCTGCCGTACGCCTGGCCGCCACGAATGCCGCCGCCAGCGAGCACGCACGTCCAGGCATTCGGGTAATGGTCGCGCACACCCTCGGGATTGATCCGC
>CAZPED010000467.1:0-4023 GCA_964585335.1 uncultured Planctomycetaceae bacterium
TGGCCCGGCTCAGCCCCGAGCTTGCCAGCCAGGCGCTGCGGCCGGCCGTGTTGCGGCGGCGGTACGCGGCGCTCCGCGAAGTGCTCGAGACCGCGATCAAGTACGAAGGTTCCACACTTTCGGACGGAACCTACCGCAACGCACTGAACAAGGCCGGCGGCTATCAGAACCACCACCGGGTGGACGACCGGGCCGACGAGCCGTGCGCCACGTGCGGCCGGGCCAGCGTCGTGCGGATCGTGCAGGCCCAACGCTCGACGTTCTTCTGGCCGCGCTGTCAGCGCGCAACCGCTGTTGCGCGGCGTTTGGCCCGGTCTGGTTAATGAGCTGGCCGGATTTGCATCGCGCCGGACCATCGGTTCTAATTGCCGTTAGTAGCCAACCAACCCCCCGCCCACAATCCACGGAGGCCGACCGCGATGTCGCACATTCGCCAGGTATCCAACATCGAATCGACTTCGGACGTTTCGCGCCGCGAGTTTTTGAAGACCGCCGGGGCCGCCGCGCTGGCCGTGGGGGCCGCGCCGCTCGTGGGGCGCACCGCATTGGCCGCCGACGCCTCGACGCCCGAAACCGTGGTCAAGTCGCTGTACGATTCGCTGTCCGACGAGCAGCGCAAGGTGATTAGCTTTGCCTGGGACTACCAGGATCCGAAGCGCGGCCTGCTGCGGACGCGGATTTCGAACAACTGGAATATCACCGAGCCGCACATCGGCGGCGACTTCTACACCAAAGACCAGCAGGCGATGATCAAAGAGATCTTCGAAGGGATCATTCAGCCCGACTGGCACAAGCGAATTTACAAGCAACTGGAAGATGACGCCGGCGGCTACGGCGAACAGCAGAGCATCGCGCTGTTTGGCAAGCCGGGCGAAAAGTTCGAGTTCGTGATGACCGGCCGGCACATGACGCTGCGGTGCGACGGCAACAGCACCGAGCACATGGCCTTCGGCGGTCCAATCTTCTACGGCCACGCGGCCGACGGCTTCAACGAAAAACCGAACCACCCGGGCAACGTCTTTTGGCCGCAAGCACTGGCGGCCAACAAGGTGTTTGAAATGCTCGACGAGAAGCAGCGGCAACAAGCGCTAGTCGACAAGCTGCCGCGCGAAGAAGCCGTGGCCTTCCAAGGATCGAGCGGCCGGTTCCCGGGACTGGCAGTCAGCGAGATGTCGAGCGACCAGCGTGGGCTGGTGCAGGAAGTATTGTCGAAGCTTGTCGAACCGTATCGTCCGAGCGATCGCGACGAGGCGCTGTCGTGCTTGAATGCCGGCGGCGGCCTGGAGAAGTGCTCGCTGGCCTTCTACAAAGAAGGCGACATCGGCAACGACAAGGTCTGGGATTGCTGGCGCCTGGAAGGACCGTCGTTTGTCTGGTATTACCGCGGCGCACCCCACGTGCACGTGTGGGTGAACGTTTCCGACAGTCCGGACGTGAAGCTCAACTCCTAAGTCGAGCTTGCAAGACATTCTGAGCGCTCATGGAGCGGCCTGGCCAAACCCGCTGGCCAGGCCGTTTTTCCTGCGCAAATCGCTCGCAGCGCGCGAATTCTTGACAAATCGGGCGATGCGCGGGAAGGTGAAGTTTTGTATTCGATCCACGGCCTCCTCTCTCGACGCGGGCTGAAACGCATGCACCCGATCAAGGCGTTCTGCCTGGCACTGCTGGTACTAGGGGCTTGGCGCCCCGGGGTGGCCCTGGCCGAGCCGCCTGAGGTCGAGAAGCCGGAATCCGCGGCACTGGCCCCCAGCGAATGGAAGCTGGAGCGGATCACGCTCACCGATGGCAAGGCCTATCAGGGCCTGGTGGAATCGGAAAATCCCGGCAGCATCGAGTTTGTCGAGGTGCGCCGACCGCGCGGCAAGCCAATGTTTCTGGTCGTGCGGCCAATCGACCGCAAGCTGATTGCCGACTGGCAGCGCCTGGAACCGGCCGAGCAGCAAGAGCTACGAGCGCGACTGGAAAAGTACAAGAACCGAGCCTTGATTGAAGGCCGCCGGATGGAAGACCTCGCGCTCAGCGAGACTCGCCACGACGGCACGCTGCTTTGGAACTACCAGGGGCACTGGTTCACGCTCGAGAGCACGGCCGACGAGGCCATGACGCGGCGGGTGATCGTGCGGCTGGGGCAGATCTTCACCGCGTATCGGCAGGTGCTGCCGCCACGCTGGACCTCGAAGGGGCGGGTGCATCTGCGCATTTTTGGCTCAAGTGATCAATACCGCGCTGCCCTTACCGAATTGGGGCTCGATATCAAGAACCCGGCGATCTACCTGGTCGACAAAAACGTGATTCTAGCCGGCAGCGACCTGAACCGCTTTGGCGATGAGCTGGCACAGGTGGTGCGTCAGCATCGCGAGATTAAACAGCAACTCGACGCCCTGGCCGCCGACGCGCCCGCGCGGCTGAAGCAGCTGGGGGCCGATCTGAAGAAAAACGGCGTGCCGACGGCCGATCGGCTGAAGATCGTGATGGCCGAGCAGAAGAAATGGGAAGATCAGCGCCGCGCGGCCCAGCGCAAGATGGCCACGCTCGACCGCAAGAACGCGGCGAAATTCAACGAAGTGACCAAGGTAATGTTCACGCGGCTGACGCACGAGGCGTTTCACGCCTACTTGGAGAACCACGTTTACCCGCGGCAAGTGTACGACGTGCCGCGCTGGCTTAACGAGGGACTGGCCCAAACGTTCGAGGCGGGAATTCTCGAAGCCGACACGCTCCGCATCGATGCTCCCAACGCGCCGGCGCTCGTTCAGCTGCAAAGCGATTTGCGCTCGGAAAACCCTTTGGAACTGGCCGAGCTGCTTTCGGCCGGCAGCGAGACGTTCCTGTCCGGCCACGCGACCGACGGCCAACAGGCGTCGCGGTCGTACTTCTATTCGTGGGGTCTGGCTTATTACCTGGCCTTCGACCAGGAAGTGGTCGGCACGCCGCAGCTCGACGAATATCTCAGCCCCGCGGCGGCCGGCAGCACGCCGATCGAACGCTTCGAAAAACTGGTGGGCATGTCGTTGCCAGAGTTTCAGCGCCGCTGGCGCGAGGCCATGCTCGCGCTCAAGGCTTCGCCATGACGGGGGCCGGCTTGTCGCTCAGCGGCTGGCCACCGGCTGATATTTGCGCGGCGCGGGGCCCGTGTAGTTGGCCCGCGGGCGAATCAGCCGGTTATTGTCGAGCTGCTCGATGACGTGGGCGCTCCAGCCGGTAACTCGGCTGACGACGAACAGCGGCGTGTACAGGTCGATGTCGAGGCCCATGTAGTAGTACAGCCGGGCACTCGGCCAATCGAGGTTTGGCGGCAGTTTCTTTTCGGTGGTTACGATCGACTCGATCGTGTCGGCCATCTGCTCCATGTTCTGATTGCCGGTCTCTTCGGCCAGCTCGCGGCAGAGCGTGCGGAGGTAGGCGGCCCGGGGGTCGCCCGTCTTGTAGACGCGGTGGCCGAAGCCCATGATGCGGCGCTTGTTGGCCAGCGCGTCGCGCACCCAGGCTTCGGCCCGCTCGGCGGTGCCCACTTCCTTGAGCACGTCCATCACGGCCTCGTTGGCGCCGCCATGCAGCGGACCCTTGAGGGCCCCAATGGCCGCGGTGATCGCGGAGTGCATGTCCGAGAGCGTCGAGCTGACAACACGGGCCGCAAACGTCGAGGCGTTGTATTCGTGTTCCGCGTACAGAATGAGCGATACGTCCATGGCCTTGGTCAGCCGAGGCGTGGGCGGTCTTTCGAACAACATCCAGAGTACGTTGCCCGCCAGCGACAACTTGGGATCGTAGGCCACGGGCTGCTTGCCCGCGGCCAGGCGATGCCGCGCGGCCATGACGATTGGCAATTGCACCAGTAAGTGCTCGGCCTTGCGCACGTTCGCGTCGTGGCTGTTGTCGCGGGTGTCGGGGTCCCAATGCGCCAGGGCGCTGGCGCCCGTGCGCATGATGTCCATCATCGCGGTGCCGGCGGGAATCCGTCCCAGCAGGTCGACCAGCGGCGTGGGAATGGTAGCGGCCTTGATCAGCCGCTTGCTGAAGGCC
>CAZPED010000468.1:0-4019 GCA_964585335.1 uncultured Planctomycetaceae bacterium
GGGCGCGGCGTTGGCCGGAATGCTCAACTCGGGCGACGATCCCTATGCGCCGCCCCCGGCCGATCCCGCTGCCGGGCCGGTCGAAGCGCTGGGCGCCGCTGCCGACACGTCGGCCGACGACCAATGCGAATTAGGGCCGCGTAGCATCCTCGAGGCGATGCTGTTTGTCGGCGACCCGAACAATCAGCCGCTCACGAGCAAGACCGTGGCAACGCTGATGCGCGGCGTGCGCCCGGCCGAGATCGACGCCCTGGTCCGGGAGCTGAACGTCGAGTATGCGGCGCGGAATTGCCCCTATACGATCGTGGCCGAGGGGGCTGGCTACCGGCTCAAACTGCGGCCGCGCTACGACCGCCTGCGCGACCAGTTCTATGGAAAGGCGCGGCAGGCCCGGCTTTCGCAAGCGGCCATCGAAGTGCTGGCCGCCGTGGCTTATCGAGGCGCGTTGTCCAGCGAGGAGATCAGCAAACTGCGCGGCAAACCCAGTGGGCACTTACTCACCCAGCTCGTGCGCCGGCAGCTGCTGCAAATCGAGCGGGGCGCTGGTCCGCGCCGGGCTCAATATCGTGTCACCGCCCGCTTTCTCGAGCTGTTTGGCTTGGCCAGTCTCGACGAGCTGCCCCGCAACCCGGACCTTGAAGAGCTGTGAAATAGGTTATTATGGTCGGTGGTCTGGGGGGCGTGGGTGAGCTGGGTGGTGCTGTGAAGTTGTTGTGCCGTTTCGACTTAGGGGCGTGCCGGCCGGCCCGCGCAGACGCCCCACCCGCCCATTGCTAGAATGGTGAGCACGTTTTTGCTGCTGCACGCCGCTGTTTGCTTTGGCTCTTTGAGCAGAGCGATCAAGCTGCCGGCAATCGTGGGGCGCCCGTACCGGGCGCCGCGCCCAACATGGAAATCCATCACGCCGGTAGTCCTCACCAGGTAGCGCGTTTCGACGCGTTTCCGCTCGTGGCAGTCACGCCCTCAGCGCCCGCTGGACGTCAACGCTTTACGGCACTGCGCGCGCAGGGGCCGCTCGTGGCTCCATCGCTGTTGCTGTGCGACTTCGCCCATTTGGCCGACGAAGTTCACAAGCTCGAAGTCGCCGGCGCCAAGCTGCTGCATCTCGACGTGATGGACGGGCACTTTGTTCCGAACCTGACTTACGGTGTGCCGATTGCCGAGGCCGTGCGGCGCACAACCGGTCTGCCGATTGAAGCCCACCTGATGGTCAGCAATCCGGATCGCTACGTCGAGCCCTTCGTGGCGGCCGGCTGCGACGCCCTGATCATTCATGACGAGGCCGTGGCCGATCCGCGGCCGGTGCTGCGGAAAATCCGCGCCCTGGGTGCGGCAGCCGGACTGGCCTATAACCCGAATACGCCGCTGGCGACGATCCGGGACTACCTGGACGATTGCGATGCGGTGCTGACGATGAGCGTGATGCCTGGATTTGGCGGACAGGCTTTCCAGGCCGTGGCGCTCGAGAATTTGAAGCAGCTGAGTGCCCTGGTAGGGCCGCAGGTGCTGTTGGAAGTCGACGGCGGCGTGAATGAATCGACGATCGCCGCGTGTACCGAGGCTGGCGCCCAGTTGTGCGTGGTGGGCTCAGCCATTTTCAAACACCCCGATTACTCCCAGGCGGTCGCCACGTTGACCCGTCTGGCACACTCGCGCTCGAGGCCTCGCTAACACCATGCTGCAAATTGTACTGATCCGCCCCGGGTCGACGGACTACGACCAGCAGGGGCGCATTCAGGGCACGCTCGACATTCCGCTCAACGAACGGGGAGCCCAGGAAGTCGAAAGAATCATCCAAGAAGTCCGACCACTAGGAATCGAAGCTGTTTACTGTGGGCCGTGCCAAAGCGCCTGCCAGACAGCCGGCGCAATTGCCGAAGCCCTGGACGTAAAGCTGAAAAAGATCGACGCCCTGCACAACATCGACCACGGCCTCTGGCAGGGCATGCTGATCGACGATGTGAAACGCAAGCAACCCAAGGTATTTCGCCAATGGCAGGAGCAGCCCGAAACGGTCTGCCCGCCCGAAGGCGAGATGCTGGCCGAAGCCCAGGAGCGCGTCGAGGGGGCCATTGTAAAAATCCTGAAAAAGTACAAGCAGGGTACGGTCGCATTCGTGCTACCCGAGCCATTGGCCAGCGTCGTGCACAGCGGGCTGGCCCACTGTGAAATTGGCGGACTTTGGAAGGGAAGTTCCGGTTGCGGAAAATGGGAGGTTATCTCCTTGGAGCCGCGCGACTTAGCCCACACGTAATCGACGAGAAAATTGACCAAATGACCACGATCGGCGTCTAAAGCATGCCGATGAAACCAGGTGAGAAGAAGCGTTACCCCTTTCTCTCCTGCATTCGCATTCACCCCGCAAGCTGAACCATGCAGACCAGCACCACCTCGACCAGTAACCCGCCGACCGCCCCGCCCACGAAGCGCCCCAAACGTGGCGTGCCCGAAGGGCTGTGGCTGCGTTGTCCCGGCTGCCAGCAGATGATCTTCCGCAAGCAGGCCGAACGCGCGCTGGGCGTTTGTCCCGAGTGCGACTACCACTGGTACGTCAGCGCCCGCGACCGCATTGCGCAGGTACTCGACGAAGGCACGTTCGAGGAATGGGACGGCGATTTGGAATCGACCGACCCGCTGGGGTTTGCCGACAAGGTGCCCTACCGCGACCGCTTGAAGACAGAGCAGGCCCGAACCGGGTTGAAGGAAGCCGCCGTGGTGGGCACCGGCATGATCCGTGCCCGCCGCGTGGCCTTTGGCGTGACCGATTCGGCCTTCATCATGGGCAGCATGGGCGCCGTCGTGGGCGAAAAGCTAACCCGGCTCGTCGAGCGGGCCACTGAGCAGCGCTTGCCGCTGATCATTATCAGCGCGTCGGGCGGCGGGGCCCGGATGCACGAAGGCATTCTGTCGCTGATGCAAATGGCCAAGGTTTCGGCGGCGCTGGCGCGCTACGATCAGGCCGGCGGCCTGTATATATCGGTGCTGACCAACCCGACCATGGGTGGCGTGGCCGCCAGCTTTGCTTCGCTGGGCGACATTATTTTCGCCGAGCCCAAGGCGCTGATCGGCTTTGCCGGCCCGCGAACCATCCAGGCCACGATTCGCATCGAACTGCCCAAGGGCTTCCAGACGAGCGAGTTCCTGCTGGAACACGGCTACATCGACCGGATTGTCCGTCGCTGCGATCTGAAGAGCGAAATTGCTCGCACGATCGACTACTGTGGCAAGATGCGCGACGCCAGGCCGGCCCATTAGCGCCGCTGATCGATCGGGCGCTCGTCCACGGAAATCCGGCGACGCTTGCCTCTGGGCAACCAGCGGCTTAGAGTAGCCCTAGGGACTTGCCGCGCTCGCCCTGGGGCGGCCGGCTCGGTTCGTTCTTGGTCGGATTGCCGCATGGGCCTGCTCGGAAAGTTCTTCAAGACGTCGTCGAAGGTCAACGTTCGCGCACGCTTCGAACTGCTGCGCGAGGCCATATCGGGCACGATGTCGACGTTCTACATGGCCCGCGACCGCGAGACCAAGGAAGTCGTCGGTCTGAAGATTCTCGATCGCGAGAAGACCATCGCGCTCGAAGCACGCTTCGTCGGCGTGGCCAAGCCCAAGGAGGGCGAGATCGCCGTCACGCTCTCTCACCCGCACATCGTGCGCACCATCGAGCACGGCGTAACGACCGACAACGAACAGTACCTGGTGATGGAGTTTCTCGATGGCCCGGGTCTCAACTCGCTAATCGTCGGCCAGAGCGAGTTGCTGCGCGGCAAACGAGTGACGCTGTTGCGCCAGGCTGCAGAGGCGATTGCCGCGGTGCACCGCGCTGGTTACATCCACCGCGATATCTGCCCGCGCAATTTCGTGATCACCAAGGACTGCACCGATCTGAAGCTGATCGACTTCGGCCTGACGGTGCCGGCCACGGCGCAGTTCATGCAATCGGGCAACCGCACGGGCACGGCCAACTACATGGCCCCCGAGGTGGTGCGCCGCAAGCCCACCAGCCAGAAGCTGGACCTGTTTTC
>CAZPED010000469.1:0-3995 GCA_964585335.1 uncultured Planctomycetaceae bacterium
ATACACTCGGTGCGCAATGTCCATGGCTAATGTATACGGCTTGAGGAGTGTGATGTATTTCAGCACGGGCGGTATCGAACGGAGCGGCGTGGTAAGGCCTGAAAGCAACGTGAAAGGCACGATGATGACGAAAGAAAACAGCAGGGCCTGCTGCATCGTGGCCACGACCGAAGAAACGAGCAACCCGATGCCTACTGCCTCGATCAGGAATAGCACCAGCCCGACGTAGAGCGTGGCGAACGAGCCCGAGAACGGGATGCGAAACCAGAGCTGGGCGATCAGGAGAATCATGGTCGCCTGGGCAATGCCGATCAGCACCGAGGGGAGCGCTTTGCCGGCCATGATCTCCACGGGGCGAAACGGCGTGACCAGCAGTTGATCGAAAGTGCCTTGCTCGCGTTCGCGAGCTACCGACATGGCCGTGAGCAGCAAGGTTTGAATCATGGTCAGCGTGCCGATCAACGCGGGAATCATGTTCCAGCGCGTGATCAGGTTCGGATTGAACCAGGCCCGGGTGGCCACCTGAATCGATTGCGGCGGCAGGCCGTGGTTGGCGCGCCAGTCGCGGTTGAAGCGGTCGACAATCAGATTCACGTAGCCGACGGCCGTGCCGGCGGTGTTCGAGTTGCGGCCATCGGAGATCACCTGCACCTCGGCGGGCAAGCCGGCCAGCAATCGGCGTTCGAACTCCTCGTCGATCTGCACGACCAGCAGCGCCTGGCGGCGATTGATGGCCTCGCGAATGGACTCCTGGCTTTCCAGGTTGGCCACGCGGCGAAACACCTGCGAGCCGTCGAGCCGGGCCAGCAGTTGTTGCGAAGCGGCGCTGCGGTCGCGATCGAGCACCGCGTAGGGCACGTCGTTCAGGTCGTAGGTGGCCGCATAACCGAACACCAAGCATTGCAGGATCGGCGGCACCATCAGCGTGAACCGCCCTTCGGGGTCTTTGAGCACCGCCAGTAGCTCTTTCAGCGTCAAGGCCAGGATGCGATGCAACGAGTCGAGCACGAGGCGAAACCCTTCAGGTGAGCTGCTTGCGGGTTTCGAGCCGCGCGACCAGCAAAACCAGGAAAGCCATGCCGGCCAGCACCAGCGCGTTGGGAATGATGACCGCCCAGACGTTGCCGGCCAGGAAGATGGTTTGCAGCAGGGCCACGAAGTAGCCGGCCGGCAACATGTAGGTGATCACGCGGACCGCCGCGGGCATGCTGCGAACGTCGAACAAGAAACCCGAGAGCATCATCGCGGGCAGAAACGTGACCAGAATCGTGATCTGGCTGGCGACGAACTGGTTTTTGACGCCCGAGGAAATCAGCAGGCCGATGCCCAGGGCGACCAGCAGGTAGAGCATCGACGCGCCCGTGAGCAACAGCAGCGAGCCGCGCAGCGGCACGTGAAACAGCAAGTCGGCGGTGATGATGCACAGGGCCAGGCCGATCATGCCCAGCCCGAAGTAGGGAATCGTCTTGCCGAGCAGGATTTCGCCCACGCGCACGGGCGTGACGAACAGGGCTTCGAGCGTGCCGCGCTCCCACTCGCGGGCCATGACCAGCGCGGTCAGCAAGGCGCCGATCAGGGTCATGATCAGCACGATCAGCCCCGGCACGAGGAAGTACTTGCTCTCGTTGACCTCGTTGAACCACATGCGGTCGCGCACGGAGACCGGGCCGAGCGAGATGTCGCGGGCTTCGCTAGCTTGCTTGACGGCCCAGTTGGCGATCGCCCCCTGGGCGTAGGCCTGCAAGATGCGCGCGCGGTTGGCGTCGGTGCCGTGGACCAGGATTTGCACCTCGGCGTCGCCCAGCTTGAGCTTGCGGCCAAAGTCGGGCCGGATGCGGACGATGGCGTCGATCTGGCGATCGAGCATCTTTCGCTGCGCCAGCGGCATGGAAGTCGTCAGCCGGGCTCGAAATGTATCGGACAGTTGAAACGCGGCGGCCAGCTGCGTGGCCTCGGGCGAAACGTCCTCGAGCACCACTTCGACGGGCGCGTCGTAAACGTCGAGCGACAAGCCGTAGCCGAACAGCAGTATCAGCAGCACCGGCAGCACGATGCCGATGGCGATGCTGCTCGAGTCGCGGACGATTTGCCGCGACTCTTTGCGCACCAGCGACCAGACGCGGCGGGCTTTGGGGGGCAACGGCAACAGGCGAATGGTCTCGCGCTTGGCGGTTGCCTCGCCTCCGCCCATGCGGCCGACCGGCTCTCGCCGCGCCTGCTCGACAATGGCGATAAAGGCGTCTTCCATCGTGGCGGCGTGGCCCGGCTGGTGACCCGCGTGGCGGCGGATTTCGGCGGGCGTGCCATCGGCCAGCACCCGGCCGGCGTCGAGAATGGCGACGCGGTCGCAGTACTCGGCCTCTTCCATGAAGTGCGTGGTGACGATGACCGTGACACCCTGCTGGGCCAGCATGGTGATCCGCTGCCAGAATTCTCGGCGCGCCAGCGGATCGACGCCGCTGGTCGGCTCGTCAAGAAACAGGATTTCGGGTTCGTGCAACAAGGCCGCGGCCATGGCCAGCCGCTGCTTGTAACCGCCGGGCAGTTGACCGCTGGGAAGCGAGGCCAGCTCGCGCAGCTCGAATTGATCCATGGCCCAGGCAATGCGCTGGCTGGCCCGCTGGCCGCGCAAGCCGTATGCGCCGGCGAAGAATTCGAGGTTTTCGCGGACCGACAACTGGCCGTAGAGCGAGAACTTTTGCGCCACGTAGCCGATCCGCTGCCGGGCCGACGCGCGGGCCTGTCGCAGGTCGACTCCCGCCACGCGCAGCGTGCCGCTGGTAGCGGGCAGCAGACCGCAGAGCATGCGGATCGTCGTGGTCTTGCCCGCGCCGTTGGGCCCCAGCAGGCCAAACACTTCGCCGCGGCGGACTTCGAAGCTGACGTGATCGACGGCCGTGAACGTGCCGAACTTGCGCACCAGGTCGTGGGCGGCCACCACCGCCTCGCCGTCGTGATCGCGCGGGGGCCGGGCCAGCGTGATGGCGGCCGCGGGAGCGTGATGCGGCGAGGCCTCGTTGAGCAACACCATGAAGCCATCTTCGAACCGCGGCGCGATGGGCGTCGCCTGCTGACTGACGCACTGGACGACCGCTGCGGGCGACTGGCTGGTCTTGTGCAGCACCACCCGCACGTGGCCGCCTTCGGGCACCGCGTCGATGACCTCAGGCATTTCAAGCAGCCGGGCTTGCGCCACGCGGGCATTGATGCCGGGCCGCGGCTCGGCCAAAAACGTGCGCCCGGCGGCCAAGGCGCTCACGCTGGCGGGGGTGCCTTGCGCGAGCAGCCGGCCATGGTGCAACACGCCGACGTGCGCTGCTCGTTCGGCTTCGTCGAGATACGATGTGCTAAGCAGCACGGTCAGCCCCTGGTGATGTACCAGGTCGAGAATAATCTCCCAGAGCTCGCGGCGCGAAAGTGGATCGACGCCCACGGTCGGCTCGTCGAGCAACAGCAATTCCGGCGAGCGGACCAGCGTGCAGGCCAACCCCAGCTTTTGCTTCATGCCGCCCGAGAGCTTGCCGGCCAACCGATCGCGAAACGGGCCGAGAGCCGTCATTTCCATCAGCCGCGGGTAACGCTGCTCGCGCTCGGCGGCGGTGACGCCGTGCAGATCGGCGTACAGGTCGAGATTCTCGCGCACGGTCAGATCTTCGTACAGGCCGAACCGCTGCGGCATGTAGCCAATGCGGTTTTGCACTTGCTGCGGATCTCGCTGGACGTCGATGCCCAGCACGGTCAGACGGCCGCCGTCGGCCGGCATCAGGCCAGCGGCCAGCCGCAGCAGGGTGGTCTTGCCGGCGCCGTCGGGGCCGACCAGGGCCGTGAGCGTGCCAGCCGCCACCGAGAAGGTGACGCCGGCCAGGGCCTCGACCGTTTCGCCCGAAGTGCGGCGAAACGATTTATCGAGCCCCTCGGCCAGCAGCAGCGGCGCGCTCATGGCTCGCTCGCCTTCTCGGGTGCGTGGTCGGCCGCTGGTTCCGAAGAATCGGTTT
>CAZPED010000470.1:0-3955 GCA_964585335.1 uncultured Planctomycetaceae bacterium
GCTGACGATCGCGGCGGTTTCGGCAAAGTCTCCCAGCCGGTTTGCCAGGTCGACGATCGGCCAGTTTGGCTGCAAGGCTAGCTGCTCACGTCCCGCGCCGAATTGCAGGCTGTAAAGCTGAACGCCAGGCACTTGCGCAAGCGGCGCGAGCTCGGCCAGGGGAAACGACCGTCGCCCGTCCTGCCGGTGTGCTGGGTTGCCCTGCCAGGCGACGCCCACGCGTCTGCCGGCTACTGCGGCAAGTTCGTCTCGCCAGGCCGCCAGGCGATCGGCGCTGGGCGACAAGTAAGCGGCATCGGCCGGCACGTTATCGAGGGTGGTGCCGAAGACGGCCGGCAGACTCAGCAGCGGCACATACGCATCGAAGTCGCCGCGCGGCTGCCCACGCAGCACGACCCGATCGACCCCCGCACAGGCGGAAATCAGTCCGGCCACGGCGGGCGCGCATTCGACCACGACGCTGCCCACGCGTTGCCGGGCCAGCGCGGCATACCGCACGAATTGCAGCGTGTCGCCCAGCCCTTGTTCACTGGCGATCAGCAGCGTCGCACCAGGAAGCGGCTCACCTTGCCACCGTCGCTCGGGCCCGGCCGGCAGGCGTGGCGCCGCCGGATCGCGCAGCCGCCATTCGTACTCGGGCCAGCCGGCTAGCCACTGTCCGCTGGCCAACAGCGACAGCCCCAATCCCAAGTGAGCGTCGACATGATCGCCTGCTAGTGCGATCGCGCTGCGATATGCCCCGGCGGCCTCGCCGCATTGGTTCAGATCTTTCAGCAGGTCGCCCAACCGCGTCCAGGCCTCGGCACTGCCTGGATCCAACTGGACGGCGCGGCGCAGATGCACTTCGGCCGAACGGCTGTCACCCAATTCGGCCAACACCGCGCCCAGATTGCCATGGGCCTCCGCCGAACGCGGCTGCCGCGCGGCCTGCCGCGCGAAGCCGGGCAGCGCCTGGGCGAAGTCGCGTGAGCGAGCCCGGGCAACGGCCAGGGCATAGTCGGCCTCGGCGTCGTCAGGGTGAGCGATCTGCCAGGCGCTTAAGTGCTCGGCCGCCGACTGCCAGCGGCTTTGCGCCAGATCGAGCAATCCCAAGCCACGCCGGGCCGCGAGCGCGCCGGGATCAAGCTCGAGCGCCCGCCGATAGGTGGAGGCGGCCTGGTCGAATTTTCCTAGACCGCGGAGCACATTTCCCAGGTTCAGGTGTGTGGCGGCGCGCCGTGGACAGAGCGTCTCGGCCGCTCGGCAATGCGCCTCGGCCGCTACCAGGTCGCCCTGCTCGATGGCTGCGCTCGCCTGGGCATCGTGAAGACCTACACGCGCAAGCGCCAACGAATCGGCAAGCGAAGCGTCCTGTGGCAAAAGCCGGCAGGCGGTTTCGAGCGCGGCGATCGCATCCATCTGCCGGCCCTGAGCGCACAGCGCGGCTGCCAGGTCGTGATGCACGTCGGTATCAAGGGGCGCGAAGTGCAATGCGCGCTGAAAACAAAGAATGGCCTCGTCGAGCTGGCCTTGCGCCTGGCAGACGGCGCCGAGGAGCGCGTGGGCGTCGGCGTGGTTGGGCGCCAGTTGGACCACCTGACGATAGAGCGCTTCGGCCTCGGCCAGCCGGCCGGCGCGATGAAATTCGGTGGCCCGGGCAAAAACGTCGGCTGGGTTTTGCAATCAAGGCGCTCCGCGGTGTACGAGGAACAGCAGGTTTTGGCACCTCCACGAGCGGCGCCGCAGGGTGCTTTCCGCTGAACCATTTGCAGTTTACCACTGACCCGGCCTGGGTGACGGGCCGGGCGGGTAGCCAAAAAGTCACAAATAGCCAATTTTTGTTCTTGGCTACGATGCGACTGCCCAGTAAATTGCACCACCAAGCTGCCTTTTCGCTGGAGGGCAGCACCCCATTCACTTCTCGTTGAGTCAGGAGGGAGACTAATGCATCGAACGCGCTTAGCGCCTGCCGCCATTGCGGCGACACTCATCACAAGCGTTTGCCAGGCCGCGCTCTTCTCGGGTCCTTCGTCAATTACGACGGCCCCCTTCTCGCAACTGGGCCCGGTTACCAACAACCTGGTGCTCACCGACAACGCCAATGGCTTTGTCGTCTCCGGTCAAGTGATTGTCTCTGTGCCGGCCACTTCGACGCCGATCACCGGCGTGCTGGCCGCCTGGGAAGTCGATCGTCCGCTCGATCCAACTTTCGGCTCGGCCACCGCGTTTACATCCACGGTGCTCAGCGGCTATTCGGCGCCACCTCTGGGAATTCTCGGTACGACCTCAGGACTCGTCGAGTCGCACTTCACCAACTTTCCCAATCCGTCGATTTCGATGATCCCGATTTCGCTCGTCAACGGCGCCGCCACGTGGACCAACATCACGGTCAACAGCTCGTCGTTTGCATATACCTCGGGCGGCACTAACTTTCTGCACCAGCGCTTTCAGGTCGACGGCATCTATCTCTCCGGACCGGGCGGAGCTTGGGTGGTCGACGTGCCGGTGACCACGATTGCCACGCTCGTGCCCGAACCGTCGAGCACCGTGCTGGCCGGCCTGGCCTTGGCGGGTCTGGCGGGCTGTGCCCATTGGCGCCGCAAGCGTGCGAGCTAGCGGGCAGCGTATGAGTCCTCACGGATGGGGCAGTTGGGCCGGCCGCCGAACCCCTAGGCGGTCGGCCCTTTTTCGTTGAGACTTGCACCGGCCGGCCTAGCGCCAGTCGCCGCTGAGCACGAAGGCGGCCCAATACAGTGGCGGCGCGCCACCAGCCTGGGCCCCCGCGGGCCGCGGAGCGGCCACGGTCAACCCGCGCAACGTGCCGCTGCGCGGATCGTAGCGGCGCAGCACCGTCAGTTGCGCTTGACGCAGCGCTTCGATTTTCGGCAACTTCTTGGTCCAGAGATTCTGGCAGAACTCGGTCATCAGCACCCTCGTGGCATCGTCGGGCACTTGCCACAGGCTGGCGATCACGCTGCGGGCGCCGGCAATTTGAAAGGCCCGCTGCAAGCCCAGCAGTCCCTCGCCCCCGGCCGACTCGCCCAACCCGGTTTCGCAAGCCGACAGCGTCACCAGGTCCACGCGTCCCAAATCGAGCTCGCCCACTTCGAGTGCCGTCAGCACGCCGTCATCCTGGTTCGGTTCAAGCGGCGCGTTGGCGCCGGCCAGCACAATGCCCGAGAGCAAACTGGGATGCGTGCCCGAAATACCGCGCTCGGGCCGGAACGACCGGCTGGTGTCGATGGTGTCTTTGCCCACTGGCGACTTCTCGGCCGAGTCGTCCAGCGACTCGGTGACAGCCGTGGCTTCGAGGATTGAGCCAAAGAAGCTGGCAAGCGCGCTGGGCTCGTCCGCTGGGCTGAAGAAGCCGTGCGTCGCCAGGTGCAAGTACTGACAATCAGGAGCCGTCTTGCGCACGGCCGACTCGGTGGCCTGGTTGCCGGCCAGCTGCTGCAGCCGTCCCTGGCCAAACGTGCGCTGAAAGGCGCCGGCAATCGACTTCATTTCTTCGACCGTGGCGGGCAACTCCTTCCAGCCACCCGCGGGCTCGGCGCTGCGCGGCGCGCTGCGGGAGTGCGCCAGCAGGCTCGAGTCCGTATGGCCGGGTGCCGCGCCAAAATCGACATTGCCTACCACCAACATGCTGGCATTGCTGGGCGCGGCGGCCGGGGGTGCAGCCAACCATTCTTCAATCGCTTGGGCCACGGGAATCGTGGCAAAGGCAAAATCCTCGAGCAAATAGCTGCCCGGTTTCGTGCCCGGCAGCGCTCCCCAGGGAAACCGCGCCAGCGGTCCGTCGGGCGAGACGAGAACGGTCGTGCAGCCCTGCGCGTGGCCAGCGAGCGGCTCCCAGACAACGCTGCGCAGTTTGGCCCCCGGCAATTTGTCGCCCGAGCCAGCTTCGCGCACTGCCTGGCGCCAGTCGTCGACCGCGGTGCCCAGCGCGGCGGCCGCGCCGAGCGAGACGACCGACAGG
>CAZPED010000471.1:0-3948 GCA_964585335.1 uncultured Planctomycetaceae bacterium
GCTCGGCTTTGATCTTTTCATAGCCGACACGAGTCATCGGAATAAGATCGGACATGACTGCACGCTCGTTAAGACCAGGGCGCAAAAAACGCGGCCTCCCGCAACGGAGACCGCACGCCCGATATTCTGACCAATCGCCGAGCCACTGGCAACTGTAAATCGCCAGTGGCACCCCGCTAACTATTTGCCCGCTCGCGGAATGCGATCTTCGGGCAGGTAGACCAGGCGCCCGCAGTTGCGGCAAAAGATTCCCAGCGACATGCTTAGCTCGGCCATGTTGTTGGGCGTGAGCTGTTGATGGCAGCCGCCGCAGAACTCGCCCTGCACTTCGGCCATGGCATCGTCCTGCTTCGAGTTGACCACGCGCTGATACGGCTCGCGAAAGTCGGGGGGCAGGGCCGCTTCGGCCTGTCGCAACTCGGCTTCGAGCCGCTTGATGTCGGTGTCGAGCATGCCGGCCTGGTCGGCCACGGCTTGCTGCGCTTTGGCCAGCTCGTCTTTCGCCGCCGCGATCTTCTGTTGCTGTTCGGCAAGCTGGCCGGCCAGCTCGTCGATCTTCTCCATGGCTTCGAGGATCTCGTCGGCCAGCACGCTGCCGGCCATCTGGTCGGCGGCAATCTGGTCCTTGAGAGCCTGATACTCGCGGTTGCTGGCCGCGGCGTTGAGCTTGCCCTTGAGGCCGAGAATCTTTTCCTCGCCGCTCTTGAGCAGCAGCTGTTTCTGATCGCTCCGCACGCGGGCGGCCTTGTGCTCGCCTTGCAGCCTGGTCAGTTCATCGCCCAGGCGAGTCAGGTTGGCCTCGCGGGCGCGGATTTGTTTGGGGCCCCGCTCCTTGCGCTCGCGCAGGTCGGCCAGTTGCCGATGAATGCGGTGGAGCTCACGGAGGGCGGCGGCAGTTACACTCATAATGAACGCTCGGGGGTATGATTTCGTGGGATGCAGTATTGTATCAGGTGAGCCAATAAAAAAAGCCGCTGGCCGGGTGGCCAGCGGCTGGGGAATTCTGGCTGCGAACAGCCCGGCTAGACCGCGACACCTCCCAAAAAGCCCTCCAATTGCTTGCTGCGCACCGGGTGCTGCAGCTTGCGGACGGCCTTGGCCTCGATTTGCCGCACGCGTTCCCGCGTGACCTTGAAGATCCGGCCGACCTCCTCGAGGGTGTACGTATAGCCGTCGCCCAGGCCGTACCGCAGGCGAATGATCTCGCGCTCGCGGTAGGTGAGCGTCTTGAGCAAACCCTCGATTTTGTCCTTGAGCATGGCATGGGTAGCCGTGGTCAGAGGGCTCTCGGTCCCTCCGTCCTCGATAAACTCGCCGAAGCTGCAATCTTCGCTCTCGCCCACCGGCCGATCCAGGCTGACCGGGTGGCGGCCGATGTTCAACACCCGCCGCGTCTCCTCGACGCTAATCTCGGCGGCACGCGCGGTTTCTTCTGTTGTCGGCTCCCGGCCCAGTTCTTGCAAGAGCCGCTTCGAGACATTCCGCAACCGCGACAACACGTCGATCATGTGCACCGGAATGCGAATCGTGCGGGCCTGGTCGGCAATGGCCCGGGTAATGGCCTGGCGAATCCACCAGGTGGCGTAGGTCGAAAACTTGTAGCCGCGGCGATACTCGAACTTGTCCACGGCCCGCATCAGGCCGGTGTTGCCTTCCTGAATCAGGTCCAGGAAGCTCAAGCCCCGGTTGCGGTACTTCTTGGCAATCGACACGACCAACCGCAGGTTGCCGCTCGACAATTGCCGCTTGACCAGCTCGTAGTCGTAGTACTGTCGCTCGATCAGCGCCAGCCGGTTTCGCAGGCTGCGCGGGCTTTCCAGCGTGGCCAGCATCAGGTCGCGCAGCTCCCTGCGAGCGGCGGTAACCTCGTCGGCCGCGGTCGGATCCTGCTTCAGCTCCTGCAACCGCTTGCAGAGGAAGTCCATGCGGCGCGAGAGATCTTTCATCTGCCGCACCATGGGCTGCACGCGCCGCGTCCGCAGGCTCAGTTCCTCGACCAGCGTCAGCGACTTCAGCCGGCGGCGGCAGAAGCGCTTGCGAGCCTCGCTAGACTCGGCCTGCTCGGTGCGCTTGCTGATCAGCTTCTTGAAATCCTCGCGATTCTCGCGGAGCAGATGTTCGAGCGTCCGCAGGTTGTGCGGCATCCGCGCCATGATCTGCTCTTTGGTCAACTGCTCGGTCAGCGAGACCTTGATCGTGCGGTCGAAGGGCAACACGCCGCGGTGCACTTCGCTGAGCGTGCGAATCGTGGCCTGCATCGTATAGTTGCAACCCAACACGCTGCGGCGGAAACGCTTCCGCGTGACTTCGATTTTCTTGGCCAGCGCGATTTCCTCCGCCCGGCTGAGCAGCGGAATCTCGGCCATCTGCGTGAGGTACATCCGGATCGGATCGTCGCTCAGCTTGGGCAACTCCCGCGCCGGCAGCGGCGTGAGGGCCGATTCCTCGCCGGCCTCGCCAGCGATGGCCCGCGGCAACTGGCCGTCCGCGGCGGGGGCTTCGGTGACCAGCTCGATGCCCAGTTCGTCGAGAGCGATGAGCAGCCGGTCGAGCTTTTCCGGGTTGACTGCCTCGTCGGGCAGATAGTCGTTGACTTGATCGTAGGTCAGATAGCCTTGGGTCTTACCCTTGGAGACCAGTTCGTCCAAATCCGTGTGTGAATGGTCCACCTGTCAATTCCTCCCTGGCACTGCGGGTGCCTTGTTGACATGGGATTGATCGTCTCGCAAACGATTTGCGTCGTGCTTATCGTTTGGACGATCCTGCGGCTGGAAGCATCCTACCCCTCCGTGAGCTCGGAAGTGCCCAGCCGGGCGCGATCTTCTTTGGCTTGTTGTTTGGCACGCTCGTGTTCGACCAGGTCGACCAGCGCTGCCAGCGCGTCCTCCGAATTGAGTTCTTGTTTCTTGAGCGCCGCCCTGCGGCCTTGCATCAGCTTGTCTTGTTGGCGGTGGGCAAAGACGTTCAGCACGTCGTGCAGCCGTACCTCCGATTCGGCCGCACCCTTGCGTCGCCCCACCTCGTCCAGCTCGACCAGCAAGTTTTTAACCACTGGGTCGTCAATCTCCAATAACAGTCGGTCGAAGTCGGGCAAAATTCCCTCGCCCCACAACCGCAGACTGTGCGAAAGCACCAGCCGGCACGACTGCGATACCAGCTGCGCAGGCTGCACCGTGCGCGCAATTCGCTCGATGGCGCCCGGTGATTGCACGAGCACTTCGAGCAATTCACGCTCGAGTGGTTCGATCGCTTCGCGCACGCTAGCACGCTCGCGGGGGGCGGCTTCCGCCCGCTGGGCCCCTTTGCGGCGCAACTGGGTCATCAACTCGCGCACTTGCAATTCGGGCACGCGAAAATCGGCCGCCAAGCGCTGCAAGAATTTTTCCTCGCGCAACCGGTCTTCCACCACGGTGTCGCCCCGCAAGCGCGGCGCCTTGGCGATCGTGCCCACCAGCTGTTCGAGCGCCTGGGTCGAAGCGTGCAGGTCGGCTTCGAGATTGATGCCGGCCGTGGCCGAATGGAACGCGTGGTCGAGCGCGTCGGCCGCGCCGGCCACCAGCCGCTCGAAGGACTCGCGCCCGCGATCGAGCAGAAAGTCGGCCGGGTCGAGCTCGTCGGGCAGCGTCAGCACGCGCAAATCGACGTTGGCGGCCACGAACAGTTCGAGCACTTCCTTGGCCCGTTTGCGGCCGGCCTCGTCGCCGTCGAGCACCAGCACCACGCGCACGCGTTCGGCGAAGCGGCGCAAGAGCTGGATGTGCGAGGCGCCCAGCGCGGTGCCCAACACGGCCACGGCGTTGTCGAAGCCCGCCTGATGGGCGACGATGCAGTCGGTGTAGCCTTCCATGACGATGGCCACGCCCGTCTTGTGAATCGCCTCGCGCGCCAGGTTCAACCCGTAGAGCAGGTTGCTCTTGGAGAACAGCGGCGTCTCGGGCGAGTTAACGT
>CAZPED010000472.1:0-3921 GCA_964585335.1 uncultured Planctomycetaceae bacterium
GTACGCAAATCCCGCAGTAAAACGCGGGTTGGACGTTGGCGGGCAAGTGCTGGCACCATTTCCAGTGTCGCCGCTAGCCATTCGCTTACCCTCCGGGGGGCCGGCTTGCCAGCTGTCGGCTTGCCGAAAATTCTAGCCCACGGGCCGGGCATTGGCTAGTTGCAGGCCAAGTGCCAGCAGCGGCCGCCAAGGCCCCGCGGCGTTGCTCGTTCGCTTGCCCGCCAAACCGGCCTTGCCCCGAAGTGCTCTCTTTGCATACCTTCCCGACCTCGCCCGGCCGGGAAGGCCCCCTGGGCGAGCACTTCTGGCCGATCATCGTCCCTGTCGACTGCTCGAACCTTGACGCCGACGACGGATACAAGCCGAATCGCCGCGCCCGACCGCGATGCTGCGCGCCGCTGGTGGCAAGAACGCGAAGTGCTGGTGCTCGGGCTCTTGGTCGTGGGCATCTACTTCACGCGGCTCACTTACACGCCCGTGTGCGGCGAAGAATCTCGCTGGGCGACCGCCGCTCGCGAGATGATTGCCAGCGGCGATTGGATCGTGCCGCGGCAACAAGGCACGATCTTTCCCGAGCGCCCGCCGCTGGGCAGCTGGGCCATGGCCGTGGTCGGGCTGGCCGTGGGCGAAGTCGACTTGTTGGCCATTCGGCTCCCCAGCGCGTGCGCCACGCTGCTGCTCACCTGGCTGATCTATGCGTACGCCCGCACTTGGACTTCGCGATTGACCAGCTTCGCGGCCGCGGTGGTCTATGCCACGTTCGGCCAGGTGCTGCCGCTGGGTCGCTTTGGCGAGTCCGAGGCCCTGTTCACGCTCTTGCTGGGCGGCGCTTTGCTCGTCTGGCATGCCGGATACCTGAGTGGGCGATCGCCCGCCGCGACCTGGTCGGCCGGCTATACACTGGCCGGGCTGGGCGCACTGGTGAAGGGCCCGCAGGCGCCCGTTTATTTTGTCGCGGTCTGCGGCATCTACCTCGCCCTGAATCGCCAGTGGCGCTGGCTGTTTTGCCGGGGACACGCCCTGGGCGCGCTGTGCTTCGCGGCCGTCGTCGGCGTGTGGATGGTGCCGTTTTGCTGGTCGAACCTGTACGCGACCGACGACATTTGGGCCGGGCTGGCCCGCGACCGCTTCACGACCGACGGTTTGCTGCGTCACCTGGTGACGTTTCCCTTCGAGACGTTTGGCTGCCTGCTTCCCTGGTCGCCGCTGCTGGTGTTATTCGTACGGCCGGCGGTGCGCCGCGCGATCTTCACCCAGCATCCGCAAGCCTGGTTTCTGGTCGTGGCCATCGTGGTCACGTATCCGAGCGTTTGGGTGGCGGCCTACGCCCGCGGCCGGTACTTCATGCCGCTCTATCCCTGCGTGGCCATGCTGATTGCACTGGTCGTCGAGCACTGCACGGCGGCGGCCGCCGACACCAGCGCGCGACTGTTTTGGCGCCGCTACCAGCGAGGCTTAGGGATTGTTGGCGCGGCAGCGGGCGCGCTGATGGTGGTCGCCTATGGACTGCCGCTAGATGCCTTGAGAAGCGTACAGCAAAGCCTCGCGGAGTCGATTGGCTTTGCCCTGGCGGCCGCGGTGGCCGCGGCGGCCATGTTCTGGACCTCGCGCGACGAGCGCGGCCTGCGTCCGCAATGGGCGCTGGCCATCGTGGCGACCTTCGTCGGGCTGGCCTACACAGGGCTCGTGCTCGACGCCCGGCGCTTGGCGGGCAACGACCTGGAGCCCGTGCTGGCCGACATCAAGGATCAGATGCCAAATCCCGAGGGAATGGTCAGCCTGGGGCGGGTCTATCACCGCTTTGCTTACAGCTACAGCCAGCCGATTCGGCAAGTGCCCTGGCCGCACGAGGCCGGTGAGCTGCCCGCCGACGCCGAGTACTTTTGCTACGATCTGCGGCCCGGCTATTTCGATCCGCCGGCGCGCGGCGCGGGCGACGGCCAAGTGCATGCCGGCACGACCGCTCCCCTGCCCTTCGAATGGGAGAAGGTGACCGAGATCGGTTGCGACCCGGTGAAGCGCAAATCGCCCCACACGACGGTGGTGATCGGGCGGATCCGGCGGCCGATGCTGGCCGCCGACCCGACTAATCAGCCTGTGCGCCGCTGATCAGCTTGATGAACTCGCGGTTCGACTTGAACTTGGCGAGCTTGCTGGTCAGCTGTTCCATGGCGTCGACGTGGTGCATCGTGGCCAGGGTGCGCCGCAGCATGTTCACCGCGTGCAACGTATCGGGTTCGAGCAGCTTTTCCTCGCGGCGCGTGCCCGACTGCGAAATATCGATGGCCGGCCAGACGCGGCGGTCGGCCAGTTTGCGGTCGAGCACCAGTTCCATGTTGCCGGTGCCTTTGAACTCCTGAAAGATCAGCTCGTCCATGCGGCTGCCCGTGTCGATCAGGGCCGTGGCCACGATGGTCAACGAGCCGCCTTCCTCGAATACGCGGGCCGTGGCGAACAGCTTTTTGGGAATGTCGAGCGCTTTGATATCGACGCCACCCGACATCGTGCGGCCGGTATTGCCGACCCACTTGTTGAAGGCCCGGGCCATGCGGGTAATCGAGTCCATGAGCAGGAACACGTCCTTGCCCATTTCGGCCAGGCGCTTGCAGCGCTCGACGACCAGTTGCGACAGCCGCACGTGGCTTTCCACGTCGCGGTCGAGGCTGCTGGCGATCACGTCGCCCACGACGCAGCGCCGCATGTCGGTCACTTCCTCGGGCCGCTCGTCGATGAGCAGCATGATCAGGGTCAGCTCGGGAAAGTTGGTCGAGATGGCCTGACTGATTTGTTGCAGGAGCACCGTTTTGCCGGTGCGCGGCGGAGCCACGATCAGGGCCCGCTGACCCTTGCCCAGCGGCGTGAGCAGATCCATCACGCGGGTGCTGATCGGCTGCGGGCCGGTTTCGAGGCGGAGCCAGCTTTCGGGGTTGATCGGCGTCAGCTCGTCGAAGCTCTTGACGTTGACGTATTCTTCGGGCTTCATGCCGTCGACGTCGATGATTTCGCGGAGCCGGGGGCCCTGCTGTTTGCGGGCCTGCTGGACCATGCCGTTGATCAGCACGCCCTCGCGGAGGCGGAACTTGTCGATCATCGTGCCGGGCACGAACGGATCGCTGCGTTCACGCAGGAAGTTGGTCTTGGGGTTGCGGAGAAAGCCGTAGCCGTTGGGGTGCAGTTCCAGCACGCCGCTACCCGGCTCGACGGCACCCGGTTCGCCGTTTTCCAGCGCCGGTTCATTATCCGGATAGGGAGGCCGGTCGCCTTGATCCTTAAAGCGTCGTTGCCCGTCGCGTCCACGATGGCGACCGTTAGCCATCGGATTGCCGCCGGGACCCATTCCACCGCGATTTCGCGGCCGGCCTTTCTTTCGTTTACCCATTTGTCACCTGAAGGAGCATCGCCCGGTGCGGGCGCAGCCGTAGCATGCAGGCAGCGCGCATGGTGCGATCAGCGGATGGCGAGTGGCGGTTCAGCTTCAGTGCCGAATGCCCTTACTAGAAGTCAACTTCCGTCAGCGACGGAAATCGGGAACACACAAAGCAGGCTGCAAACAAGCAGCACGCCGACAGCGTCCTTGGCCTCGGTCGATCACGTGGCACGGTACGAGCCACATGAGGGCTGCCACACGCGGTGGAAGCCAGTCCCGCCATAGAACCGGAGCTGATCAAGCGCGCTCGCTTTCTGTGGGCGAGCTGTCCGGCGCAACGCAGCAGGAAGTCAGGTCAAGAAGCGTCTTACAAAACCCCCAAAAACGACAACCACACAAACCTTGGGGGGCGGCCCAGATTATCTTGCTTGGGCCACGGCGCCTGCCTGCTTGGCAAAGCTTAAAACTACAGACATCTTAACCGTCTCTGGCCCGCTGTCAAGCGACTTACCGACAATTTATCCCCGAACTTGCGGCGAGCAAACCGGGCCGAT
>CAZPED010000473.1:0-3904 GCA_964585335.1 uncultured Planctomycetaceae bacterium
GCGGACAAGGGCGCCGCCGCGCCAGCTGGCGCATGGAACCCGGGCGCGTGAGGGGCGGGCACACGGTGCCCCGGCGAACTGGCGGCTTTGGGAGCCGTGCCCGAGGCCACATTTGCCAGCAGCGTGTCGAGCTCCGCCTGGCTCAGCAGTTCATCAGCCATCCTTGGCCTCCCCGATACGTTGAGCGGCCGGTTACTGACGAACCTGGCCGGCGCCGTATACCACGTATTTGTAGCTGGTCAGTTCCTTGATGCCGCACGGTCCGCGCGCGTGGAACTTGTCGGTGCTAATGCCGATTTCGGCCCCCAGGCCGAATTGCCCGCCATCGTTGAAGCGTGTGCTGGCGTTGACCATGACCGCCGCGCTGTCGACCGCCGCGACGAACAACTGGGCCGACGGCAGATCGTTGGTCACGATCGCGTCGGTATGCCGCGAGCCGTAGCGGTTGATGTGGTCGATCGCTTCTTGCAGCGAATCGACAACTTTCACCGACATGATCGGGCCGAGATACTCAGTGGCGTAGTCCTCTTCCGTGGCGGGCTTGGCCTTGGGCAGCAGCGCCCGACTGCGGCCGTCGCCCCGCAGTTCGATGTTTTGATTGGCCAGCGCCTGACCGATGCGGGGCAGAAACTCGCCGGCAATGTCGCGGTGCACGACGAGCGACTCGGCCGCGTTGCACACTCCCAGCCGATGGCACTTGGAGTTGACCGTGATGCGCTCGGCCATTTCCAGGTCGGCGGCGCGGTCGACATACACGTGGCAGTTGCCGTGATAGTGCTTGATGACCGGCATCTTGGCTTCGGCAGCCACGCGGCGAATCAGGCTTTCGCCGCCGCGCGGAATGGCCACGTCGATCAGCGTGTCGAGCGCCAGGAAATGGCCCACGGCCTGGCGATCGGTCGTGCTCACCAGTTGCACGGCGCCGGCGGGCAGGCCCACTTCTGCGGCGGCCTGGTCGAGCAGATCGACGATTGCGCGGTTCGAATGCGCCGCTTCCTTGCCGCCGCGCAGGATCACGGCATTGCCGCTCTTGACGCAAATCGCCGCGGCGTCGGCCGTGACATTGGGGCGCGACTCGTAAATGAAAAACACCACGCCCAGCGGCACCCGCACCTTGCGCACTTCGAGGCCGTTGGGGCGAATCGACGACTCGATCGTTTCGCCGATGGGCTCGGGCAGCGCGGCCACTTCTTCGAGTCCCACGGCCATCGACTCGACGACGGCCGGCGTCAGCCGCAGGCGATCGATCTGCGCGTCAGACAGCCCGAAGCCCGGCGCGGCGGCCAAGTCGAGTGTGTTGGCGGCCGCCAGATCGGCTTGCCGGGTGCGCAGCAGCTGCGCGGCACGCTTGAGCCAGGCGATTTTGACGGCGCCGCCGACGCAGGCCAATTCGGCCGAGGCTCGCCGCGCGCGCTCGGCGGTCTCTTGACAGTACTTGCGCAAATCGGTGCTTTCGGCGACCGCCATGACTTGTGGCTCACTGGCTGGATACGGCGCACGCTCTCGACCGGGGTGCGCCAAGCGGGCGGAATGCAATAACCAACGTAAGTATCCCTCAGAGTCAGCGGCCAGTCAACGTCGCTATCTCAAAGCCGGCAGGCAGTTTAGGGACAGTTGGGCAGCCGGGAGTGGATCGCGGGATTGTTGGTGTCGGGTGCGCGCGTTCGGCCGGTGGCGGTGCGTTTTGCGGTCAGTCTTCGTCGAGCACAAGGGCCCGGCCATCGAGCCCGCCCGTGGCCTCGAAGAGCTTGAGCGTGTGAACCACCTGGCCGACGTCGTGCACGCGCACGATTTGCACGCCCTGGCAGGCCAGTGACGTGGCCACGCCGGCAGTGCCAGCAGCCCGGTCGACCGATTTGTCGCCCAGCACCTTGGCAATGAAGCTCTTCCGCGAGGGACCTACCAGCAGCGGGCAACCCAGTTCGTGAAATCGCCAGCAGTTGGCCAGCAGCGTCAAGTTGTGCTGGTGGGTCTTGCCAAAGCCAATGCCCGGGTCGAGCGCGATGCGCTCGGCGTCGATGCCCGCGGCCACGAGCCGGTCGCGCCGGGCGCGCAGGTAGTCGAGGATCTCGCCGACGACGTCGTCGTAGGTCGGGTTGTCTTGCATGGTTTGCGGCGTGCCCTGCATGTGCATGACGCACAGTCCGGCTTGCGACTGCCGGGCGACGGCGAGCATCGCCGCGTCCCCTTCCAGGCCGGTGACGTCGTTGATGATTTCGGCGCCGGCCGCCAGCGCCTCGCGCGCCACGAGGGCCTTCGAGGTGTCGATCGACATGGGAATCAGCAGGTGCGGCGCCAGCGCCCTGATCACGGGAATTACCCGGTCGAGTTCGGTCCGCGCGTCGACCACTTCGGAATAAGGCCGGGTGCTTTCGCCACCAATGTCGAGCAAGTCGGCGCCGGCCGCCGCCAGGCGCAGGCCCTGCTCGACCGCCGCCTCGACGGCGGTGAACTGGCCACCGTCGGAAAAACTATCGGGCGTGACGTTGAGAACGCCCATCACCAGCGGGCGCCGCGGCAGCTCGATCCGCCGCTGGCGCAGCTGCCAGTGCGCGGCGCGATGGGGATGCGTGGCCAGTTGCGGGCGGGCGTGGTCCGGTGAGGGCTGGGCGTGCATCACGCCAGCTTACCACGGCATTTCCATGAGCGACACGATCTGGGCCGCCAAAGTTTGAATGGCCTGCAACTGCGCCGTGCTGAGCGACTGGCCGAATTCGGCCACTTGAGCGCCGCTGGCGCTGACCAGCGCCACGTCGGCGGGCACCGGCACCGTGCCCGCCTGGTTGATCATGTCTCCCTTGCGATTCACCCAACGGACCTCGACCGACAGGTTGGCCTCGACCTCGCGGGGAAAGTCGTCGGCGTCTTCGATGATCACGCGTTTGGTGTCGGTCGTCAGCTTGCCGGTCAGAATGCTGTCGGCCTGCGGCGAGCCGACCACCTTATAGGGCGTCTTGAGCTCGATTTCCTTGATCACCGCTTCGGTGAGCCATTCGCTGAGGTTGCGGCGAAAGCTGTTCGACTCGAAAACCGGCACGTACACGGTCTGAATGTCGGGCGGAAAGAGCGACGCGGATCCGAACCGATAGCGCGCACACCCCGACAGCCAAGCGAGGCCCGCGGCCGCGCCCAGCAGCACCCGCAGCGCGCCGCGGCGCGACAGCATTTCTGCCGGCGGAACTGCCCCGTGCGAGTCGGCTGGCGCTGGTTGAACCACGAGACACCTCGACGAGCCTGGGCGGCTCACTTCATGTTGGAAGCGTCCGATCGATCGGCCACGCTGATCTTGGGCTGCGCAAAGCTCTTGGGCAGCGTCGGCCCTTCACGTTTCGACTGGGGCAGCAAGTCGGCGATCCACTGGAACGGCGGCGTCGGGTTGGACGGCTCGTCCTTGATGACGTCCAGCCGCCGCTGCGACTCGGCCGCCAGTTGCGTATCCGGATAGTCCTTGGCGATGCGGGCATAGTACATCCGCGAAGCGCCGAAGTATTTGCCAGTGTCGTAATACTGGGCCAGCTCGAAATCGCGCAGCGCGCGCTGATGGCGAATGCCGGCTCGCACTTGCACGACCCGGTCGCGGTCCTTGTTCGCATCGAGCTCCTGAGGGAACTGTGTCAGCAACTGGGTCGCCAGGTCCTCGGCGTCGTCCAGGGGGCTGCCTTCGTAGCCGGGGCCCTGGTAACGCAGCAGCTTGCAACGCAAGCCAAGCAAGTGGGCCTGGAACTGATGTTCGCTTTTGGGAAACTCGGACCGCAGCAGCCCGTAGTGATAGTCGGCCTCTTCCCAGTGCCCTTTCAGAAAGTGAGCGTTGGCCGTCACCATGACGGCGTCGTCGGCCAGCGGGCCGGTCGGGTCGTCGAGACGAATCCGTTCGTAAACCTTCAGGGCGTGCCCGGCGGTGTCG
>CAZPED010000474.1:0-3891 GCA_964585335.1 uncultured Planctomycetaceae bacterium
AGAGCGAAACCATCGCCGCCTTGGTCATGTTGTAGGGGGCCATGCCGGGGGCCGATACAATGGCGGCCATCGAGGCAATGTTGACAATGTGCCCGCCTTGCGGATTGCGCTTCATCCACGGCACCATCGCGTGGCAGCCGTAGATCGCGCCGTAGAAATTGATGTTCACGATCCAGTGCCAATCGTCGAGCGGCAACTGGCCGACTTCCCCCCCCACGCCCACTCCGGCGTTGTTAACCAGCAGGTCCAGACTGGGCCACGTGGCTTGCAGTTTTTCGGCCAGCGTTTGCCAGGCCTCGGGCGCGGTAACGTCGAGATGTTCAACTTGCCCCTGGCCGCCGGCTTCTTGCACCAACCGCAGAGTTTCCTGGCTTCCGGCGTCGTTCAAGTCGCACAGGCCAACGTGCCAGCCTTTGCGGCCCAGCTGCACGGCAATGGCGCGTCCCAGCCCGCTGGCGGCGCCGGTCACGATCGCATGTTTCCGCTCTGGCATTTGCTCCCCTCGTAATGTCTACGCCCCAGCCGTCCCCGGCCTTGGACGGCGCTCAACAACCACTTGGCCGCTACCAACTTAGCGGCCCAGCTAGCACATGGGAACTGCCGCCACCGCCCCTACCGGCGAAATACCCCCGTCGCATTGCCGGGCGGGCACGCGATTCGCCCAGTTTGCCGGGCCCGCCTGGCGATTGGGCATCCGCTTAAGCGCGGGCGCCAGCAATGCTGGCAATTTGCCATCACATTCTGAGCCGGTTTGGGTCGATAAATAGTCTTGGCTTGCCACGTGTTCCGCAGGCGGCGGAATCCTGCCACACCAACGTGAGCGGTCTGCCTGCGCCCACGCATCCCAGTCAAGGTCGGCCAAGAAGTGGCCGCATGCACTCCCCATGGAACTCGACACTGGCCGCATGGCCCACGCCTGGCGAAATCATTGCCAGCAGCTGGGTCTTGTACCCGTTTCCAGCCTCGCACCGCACCGCACCGACGAGTTTGAACAGCGGCTGATCGAGCAGCTTGTCGATCGCTCGCTGCCGCATCACGAGCGGGCCGTGGCGCTGCGATGTATTGTCGAGTTGCGCAACTGTTCGACCCGCGCCGTGGCCGTCTTCTTCGCGGTCGAAAGTTGCGTGATCGTGGCCAGCCTGAGCCTGGTCAAGTATTCGGGCGTGGCAGCGCCGCAGCGGCTGGCACTCCCCGCGCTCGAGCGGCAGAGCAGGGCCGCCTGAACGAGGGAGCCATCTCGGCCAACTCACGCACTTGCGAGCCAAGCGGCACTCCCCGGTTAGGGTATTTGCCGTGTTTTTCCGGGTTTCTTGAGCTTTTCATCGTCCGCTTCCCTACCGCTTTCTAGCCTTAAGACGATAGGGACGATTCTCTCGCGCGGCAGCGCATGGCCACGCGCGTCCCGGCTTCCAATAGTTTGGCGGAACAGGCACGTGGCGATGAGTGTGGCGACTGCGGGGCTCACCGTGTTGAGCGCGGGCGACTGCGTGGCGATTGTCTTTCCCAATGGCGCCCGTACGGTGGCCTGCGTCGAACTGGCGCTGCCGACGGCGATCCGCTGCTGGGGCTACCCGTTCCGCGGGCCCGAATACGCCTGGACCGCCGAATCGACCGGCGAAACGCTGCGCTTGGCGGCCGCCACCGACGCCGAGCGCCGCCAACTCTGGCGGCTGGTGGCTCGCAGTCGCCTGGCACAACTCGATTGGGACAGTTCGGCCCGGCTGACCGACCGCCAACTCGAGCGAATCGTCGCGATCCTCGACGAGCCGGCGCCCCCGCGCGACGCGCGCCCCCACCGCGCGCAGTAACCAGCACCGGCGATTCGCGTCCCCGCGTGCTCTCCCTTGCGCCAGCATCGCGCCGCGTGCTCGTGGGTACAGCATTACTCTGGTCCCCGCGCCGCTGGCAAACTTTGCGTTCTGGGCGGTCTGCTGGCGCCAGCACGAAGCGTTTTTCAGCTACGTCCCCGTCCACTCCGATAATTGCTACTAGCGACACTTCTCCTCCTGCCCGAATCCGCGCATGCTCGCTCTCCTTGTTCTTGCAGCCTGCGGGCTCGTCTGCGTTTCAACCGTCGCTCAGGCCCGACAGCCCGAGGATGTTCCCTCGCCGTTGCCGGTGGTGCGCAACGAGTTCACGCTCGCGCAGGCCGCGCAGATGGCCATGGCCAACAGCCCCACGCTGGTCGAAGCCCGGGCGCGCATCGAGCAAGCCCGTGGCCATGCCATCCAAGTCGGCCTGTATCCGAACCCGCAACAGAACAGCGGTAATCCCAACCAGTTTGGCGGCGCCAACAGCTTGTACAGCGTCGGACTGTCGCAAGAGTTTGTTCGCGGCGGCAAGCTGCGGCTCAATCGCGAAGCCGCGATGCAGGGCGTGACCCAGTCGGAACTCGACTTCATCAAGCGGCGATTCGAGCTGCTCACCAACGTGCGTCTGCAGTTCATTGCCCTGATGGCCGCGGAGCAGCGGATCGCCGTCTTGCGTAACTTGCAAAAAGTCGCCGAGCGTTCCGAGAACACGGCCGTACGGCTCAAGCAAGCCGAGCAGGGCACCGAGGCCGACGTGCTGCTATTGCGCGTCGAACTGCGCCGCGTGGAAGTGGGGCTGCGCAGCGCCGAGTTCAACCGCGAGGCGGTTTCCAAGCAACTCGCCGCCACCATGGGCCTGCCATATCTGCGCATCGACAACGCCGTGGGCACGCTGTCCCCCAAGTTGCCCGAGTTCGACGATCCCCAGGAACTCGAACGGCTGCTGCTGAGCAGTTCGCTCGTCGAGACGGCCCGCCGCGAAATCGTCAAGAACCAGGTACTGCTGCGGCGAGCCCAGGTCGAGCCCACCCCGAACTTGACCTTGCAAACCGGTTACCAGTACACGCCCAGCCAGCCGAACTCGCAGGCGCTGGCGGGCCTGTACTTCACCATTCCGATTTTCGATCGCAACCAGGGCAATATCCGTTCGGCCTCGGCCAGCGTCCGCGAGTCGGTCGCGCAGCTCAGCACCGTCGAAAACGACTTGATGCGGCAACTGGCCGAAGCCATGGGCCGCTACCGCACGGCCCAGCGCACCGTACAAATCTACGAGCAAGGCATTCTTCCCGATGCCCGCAAGACGCTCGAGCTGGTGCAGGCCTTGTACTCGGCCGGCCAGGTCGACTTACTCAAGATCTTGCAGACGCAGCGTTCGGTGGTCGAGGCGAACCTCGACTACATCATCGCGCTGCAATCCCGCTTCTCCGAAGCCGCCACGATCGCCGGCCTCTTGCAGCTCGACGAGTTCCCATAATCGAGTGGGATTTCGGCCAGGGAAGCTGGTCCACCAGTTCCGCCCCAGCGGCCGCCCCGGCAATCCCAGACAACGGCCGAGCAGTCCACTTAAAAGGCTGACTGGCCCAGCCCGCCCAAAATACTTGTCTAGACATCTATTGTCTGGACATGTAAAATAGGAGGCTCACGAGGGGAGGGGGCGGCAGCGCAAAGACACTCGAGTTCGCCCATTTACTCGCGACTTGCTGCCCGCCCTTCGATTGTCCTGCTGCGCGTTTGCTTCGAGGGCCGGATGTCGAGCTCGCCCACACCCAACTCAACCTCCACGCCCCATCGCGGCGCGCTACCCGCTAGCGCGCGGCCGTTTCATTGGTCGGGCCTGCTGGGCTACATCACCTTGCTGGCCGGCGGCATCGGCGCTTTTCTACTGATTCGCGCCTACGGCGCGGAACTCGTTGCACCACCCAGCCCCGCTGGCGCGCGCCCCGTCGGCCAACAGGCGCCCGGGCAGGTCGACGTCGTGCTGCACGTCGTGGCCACGCTGGCCGCGGTGGTCTTCGTGGGCTACGTGCTGGGCCGCGCCTTTCGCTACTTCGGCCAGCCGCCGGTCATTGGCGAGGTGATT
>CAZPED010000475.1:0-3887 GCA_964585335.1 uncultured Planctomycetaceae bacterium
CGGCACGGCCACGTCGATGCTCACCGACGGTTTTTTGATTGCCATCTTCGTGATCTTTTTGCTGTTGGGGCGCAACACGCACGATGCCCGGCCGCGGATCTATCAAGAGATGGAATCGACCATCCGCCGCTACATCACGACCAAGACGGCCATCTCGGCGGTCACCGGCATTCTGGTCTGGCTGATCCTCTGGACGCTTGGCCTGAACATGGCGCCGCTGTTCGGATTGCTGGCCTTCCTGTTCAACTTCGTGCCTAATTTTGGTTCGATCATCGCCACGCTGCTGCCCATTCCCATGGCCTTCGCGCAGTTCGAAAACCCTTGGACCGTGCTGGCCGTGGTCGGCTTGCCCGGCACCGTGCACATCACCATCGGCAACGTCGTCGAACCGCGGCTGATGGGCAAGGGCATGGAACTGCACCCGGTGACGGTGCTGCTGGCGCTGGCCTTTTGGGGTTTGCTGTGGGGTGTGGTGGGTATGGTATTGGCCGTGCCCATCTCGGGCGCCCTGCGAATTCTACTCAGCCACTTTTCCAGCACGCGACCGTTGGGCGAGCTGCTGGCCGGCCGGCTGCCGGGCGCCAAAGCGCTTGCGCATACGAGCTAGCCGCAGCTTCGCGCCGCAAGCGTTGCCCGGCGACGGGCCTTCGCGGGGAATGTCATGGAACTCGGTTCGCTGATCGCCGCGCTCGCCGACCCGCGTGCCTACCCGGCGTCCGTTCGGCGCGTCGAGACGCGACAGACGCACATTTCCGTGGTGTTTTTGGCCGACGAGCTGGTCTACAAGATCAAGAAGCCGGTCAGCCTGGGATTTCTTGACTTCAGCACGCTCGAACGGCGTCATCATTTCTGCCAGGAGGAAGTGCGGCTAAACCGCCGGTTGGCCGAAGACGTTTACTTGGATGTCGTGCCCGTGGCGCGCACCGCCGAGGGCTTGCGTTTGGAAGCCCGGGGTGAAGTGGTCGAGTGGGCCGTGAAGATGCGGCGGCTGCCCGACGAGTCCACACTCGAGCGCCGCTTGGAAGTTGGCGCCGTCACCTCGGCCGACATGGCTGCGCTCGCGGGGCGAATTGCCGCCTTTCATGCTGGCGCCCAGCGCGAAGCGCGGATTGCCGAGTTTGGCCGGTTCGAGGTTGTGGCCCGCAATGCTCGCGAGAACCTGGAGCCGGTTGGCCATCACATCGGCACGATCATTCATCCCGCCGTACACGCGCGGCTTGGTGCGTTGCTCGAAGCGGAGTTAGCCGCGCGGCGCGAGCTCATCGAAGCCCGTGCCGACAGCGGCGTGCCCTGCGACACGCACGGCGACTTGCGGCTGGAGCACGTCTACTGGTTTGCCGAGCGGCGACCGCCCGACGACATCGTGGTCATCGACTGCATCGAGTTCAACGAGCGCTATCGGTTTGCCGACCCGGTGGCCGACATCGCGTTTTTGTACGCAGGGCTGTTGTTCGGCGGGCACGAACAGCTAGCTCAGACGCTAATCGACGAGTACTTTGCCGCCGCCGGCGACGAGCAGGGCAAGGAGCTGCTGCCGCTCTACACCTCCTACCGCGCGGCGGTTCGCGGCAAAGTCGAGTGCATCAAGTCGGGCGAAGCCGAAGTGCCGCCCAGCGAGCGCGCCGCGGCTGCCGCCATGGCCCGGGCTTGGTGGTTACTGGCGCTCGGTGCGCTCGAGGCACCGAGCCGGCGGCCTTGTTTGCTCGCCGTGGCCGGTCTGCCGGGCTGCGGCAAGTCGACCTTGGCGGCGCAGGTGGCCGCGGCGGCCGGTTTCGAAGTCATTCGTTCCGACGTCGTGCGTAAAGAGCTGGCCGGGCTCGAGTCGACCGAGCGCGCCGGCCAGACGTTTGGCCACGGTTACTATGCCCACGATTGGAACCAGCGCACCTATGCCGAATGCTTGCGCCGGGCCGGGGCAGCGGTGGCCGCGGGCGGGCGGGCGATTCTCGATGCCAGTTTTCGCGAGGATGAGCCGCGGCGGCAGTTCCTGACGGCGGCGCGCCAACTGGGGGTGCCCGCACTGCTGTTCGGTTGTCAGGCCGCGCCCGAGGTGGTGCATGGCCGGCTGGCGGCTCGGCGGCACGACGCTTCGGACGCCGATTGGTCGATCTATCAGCAGGCCGCGGCGCACTGGCAACAGCCAAGCGTCGAGGTGGCGAGGCGCTGGCTGCCGATTTTCACCGATCGGCCGGCCGAGCCTGCCCTCGAGCAGGCGCTCGCCGCGTTGCGCCGCGCCCGACTTTTTGGCCCTTAGGCTTGTCCTGGCCGGCGATTGCGATAAAGTCGAGGCGTTTCGTGTCCGTTCGTTCGCCAGAGGTTTCCCGTCATGGCTACCAGCGCCACCGTATTGGACCACCCGTCGACTGCCCGCCGCGATCCCTGGTTTTTCGTGCTCTGGATCGTGTGGGCCGTGCTGTTGGCCGGCGCCATGTTGTGGGGCAACTACGATCGGCATGGCTCTGGTTTTGCCACCTTCATGCGCATGGGTTCGTCCGTCGTGCTCTGCGTTGTCGCCTGGCGAGCCTGGGCGTTGTGGAAGGGCCTGGCCGTGGGGCCCTATGCCTTTTGGACCGCGCTGGGAATCACGCTGGGCACGATCGGCGACTTTTTCAACGCCGGCCTGCTCGACATGGTGCCGGTGCTGCACGGCACGTTGGGTGGCATGGTTGCCTTCGGCTTGGGACATATCGCCTACATCACCGGCTTCTTTGACTTTCGCAAGCAAGCCGGACTGACTGACAAGAAACCGATGTGGATTGCCGTGGCCGCCTGGCAAGTGTTTGGCGTCATCAGCTGGTACTTTGCCGTGTATCAGGGCGAAAAGCACCGCGAGCTGATGTGGCCGGCCCTCGGCTACACGTTGCTGCTGGCCGGCACGGCCGGCATCGCCACGGGGCTGGCGCTACAGCAGCGCCGGATGACGCTGCTGGCCGTGGGGGGCGCGCTGTTTCTGGCCAGCGATCTGATCCTGGCCGTCGGCATGTTTCGCGAATCGTTCCCGCACTCGACCGAGGCCGTCTGGCTCACGTACAGCCCGGGACAGATGCTAATCGTTTTTGCCCTGCTCACCGCCGCGGCGCTATTGCGCGACGGGCCGCGCTCGGTCGCTAGCTGACCGCCAGCGTGGCGATTCGTCAAGGATCCGCGAACGGATCTTCGGCTTGGATCACGAGCGTGTCGTTGCGGTCTTTGGTGATCATCGCCCGTAGCGTCACCTCTTCGGTGTCGGCCGGTAACCATTGCGATTTTCCGCTGGCCAGGGCAACGCCAAAGCCCGTGGGAAAGTTGCCGCCAAGTTCGGGCACCGGTTGCTCGGCCGAGTAGATCAGGTCCTCTGGCTTCGTCCAGGGCACGTTGCGGCGGGCCTCGGCCACCAAAATCGTGCGGTCCAGGCCGTCCTTGATACTGTCGCGGGTGGCAGCCGTGGAGCCGTCGAAAATGGTTCCCGCGCCGGTGACCAGGTAATAGCCGCAGGCAGTCGGATCGTCGGGCTCCAGGGGCGCGGGTGTGTGAAACAAGGCCAGGCCGTCGCGCAACACCTGTTGATTGTGCTGACTGTCCCAGGGTTCGTTCTTGCGGTAGCGCTCCGCCAGCGGCTTGCCCCCTTCAAGATACGGCAGAATGGCGACGCGCCAGCTGTGGGGCGTGTTGCCGTCGGGGCCCATCATGACCGGCGCCGGGTAATGGCCGTGCTGATCGTGGTATTGGTTCAAAGCCTTGGCGATCGCGGTCAGCCGGGCCTCGTCTGCTGCCTGTAAGGTCGCCAGTCGATCCTTGCTGGTTGCCGTGGCCACCGCGGCGCGCACCAGCTGGAACGTCACGAGCCCTTCCAGGCAAACGTGGGAGTTGACGGGCGAGAGTATAAACGTGCGGCCAAATAGCGCGAG
>CAZPED010000476.1:0-3882 GCA_964585335.1 uncultured Planctomycetaceae bacterium
GGGAAGCGCTTGCAGCGTGGGGGCCAGGCGTCCGAGCTTTTCTCGCTCGAGCCCGCGATCGATGACCGTTTGCTGCCATTCGGACCAGAGCGCTTCGGAGACGATCGACGGATCGAAGGCGGTGCCTTGCCGGCGCGGCTTTTCGACGGTCGACTTCTTGCTGGGAGCCTCGTTCAGCTCGGCCAGGCCGAACGGCACGGCCGGCGGATGGTCTTTCGTGGCGCGGGAGAGCAGCTTGACCAGCGAGCTGATTTTCTTTTGGCCGATGCCGGGAGTGGCCGACAGCTCCTCGAAGGGCGTGGCCAACAAGTCTTTGATGGTGCGTCCGAGAAATGCCAGCGGCAAGCGGCGATCATTGGGCAGCGCCCAGTACGCGAGCGGCTTTTCCAGCCGGTCGGCAAATTTGTCATCGAGAAGCGTCTTTCGCAACGATTGAAAGCTGCTGACGATCTTGTAGTCTTCGACGGACGTCACTTTGTTCACCTTCATGGGTCCTCCCTCCCGTCATTTACGGGATCGCATTGCTCGGTCGGCACGCAGCTCCATGCGTTAAGCCGGCATAAAAAGCCTCTGTCTCTGGTAAGTTCGCGCAGCTTCGCCCTCGGGCAACGGCGCGGAGCGATTCGTCGAATGCTCGCACGCCCGGCTTCAACCATCTGGACCCCGGGCGGGGCAGCCAGATCGCTCAAACCGTCATGCCGCTAAGGCGACGCAAAAATCAAATACGTATCACTAAGGCGGGGGGCGCTTCGTGTGTCGGTGGGAAATCCGTTGCAGTGCTGGGAGGCAATCCATGTTCCCGGCCGAACCCACGCCTTTGTCAAACCTTCTTACGAAGATTTGCCGCTAATTGTTCGAAATCATTCGAATGTCAGCGAGGCAAGGTCCCGGTTCTGCACCCATCGGTAGCCGGCTCACTAGGGCTCGCGGAACGTAGCGCCTGGGATGTCACGCAAAGTGAGCCAGCCAGATGAATCCTCCGCATTCTCCCCCGCTGCCGACCTACCGTCAAGTCGGCAGTCGACCCACCGCCAGCCCGCCGCTGAAAGCTGCCAATCCATAACATATTGGCAATAAATAGCTTGCGGTTCGGACTAAATTTGGCAAAAAAACGGGAATTCGATGGCAATTTCGCATTTGCGCAAGTGACCAGTTCGAATCGAAGCTCGGCGGGCGAACTGGCAAGGGAGCGGGCGCCCCGATCCCCAGGCTAATAGGCCATTTCTTATATGGCGATTCGCCGGGCTAGAATTCGATTTCCATCAAATCGTGCCCCAGCTCCGTGGCAGGAAAAATCTGGCGCGCCGCGGGTAAATCGATCGGATCGGGCTCTTCGGCTGCCGGATTGACGTGCACCAGCACCAGCCGGCCCACGCCCGCCCTCCGCGCCAGCCTGGCCACGGGACTGGTCGTGCTGTGGCCGGTCAGGGTGGCCAATTCGGAGAGCGAATCGGGAAAGTAGCACTCGTGTACCAGCACGTCGACGCCCCGGATGGCCTCGGCGTATTTCACATTGTCCCCAGCGGTGGTATCGGTGACATAGGCCAGTGAATGGCCTGGCCAATCGAGCCGAAAGCCGATCGCGCCGCCGGGGTGTGTCAGCGGAAAGTGCGTCAGCCGGCCGCCCGCCGCCAGCGGAGTTTCCCGCTCCAGCGGCCGAAACTCGCAGAGCGGCTTGACCGGAAACAGTGCGTCCGAAAACAGATGCTCTTCGATGGCCCGCAGCTTGGCGGCCTGGCCGTGCACGGTGGTCCGCGTCACCGGCTTGTCGCGCAGCACGTCAATCAGGTAGGTCAGGCCGACCACGTGATCGAGGTGCGCGTGCGTGAGAAAGATGTCGAGCTCGGCGGTGCACAAATAGCGCCGCGCGCGATACATGGCCGTGCCAGCGTCGAGCACGATGCCCAACTCCGGCAACATCAGGCACGCGGTGTGACGCGTGTCATTGGGATGGTAGCCGGTGGTTCCCAATAACAGCAGCTTCATGATCGGCAAGGACGCTTCGGGGCTCGGTGGGCAGCATGGGCTCGTGGCATCAATGTACCACGCCGCGGCATCGGGCGCGCAGGGTTTGACCCCGGCAATCTCGCCAGACACCCGACCGCACGGCAGCTACCGCGTGGGGGTTTGCGTGGGCACCAGGCGTTCGAATTGCTTGTTCACCTGGTCGAGCAGCGCGCCGCGCGCCGTGTTTTCCAGCATCTGCCCGACTAACTTGCGCATCGTGCCACGGTCGAGTTGCGGCCGCGACAGCGTGCCGCCGATCGGAATCTGGATAGTGCGGCCCTCGAGCGCTCCCAGCGACAAATCGCGGCCAAGAAGTGTGGCCTGAATCGGCACTTCGGCCACCATGGCCAGCGTTTCGTCGAAACCGACCGAGCCATGCGTCACGATCGGCACCGAGCCAGCAGTGAATTTCAATCCACGATGGTAGATCCGCCGGTTGACCATGCGAAACTCGATCTGCGACGAGTCGACCGACATCAGCGCTTTGCTCTGGTCGCTGACCGGTAGCAGCGAGCCCTGGCGGAACAAGCTGGTCAACTCGTTGATCAGCAGCAGGAACTCGCGTGCCACGGGCCCGGAAGTTGCCTGGCCGCGAATGGCCATCCGGCCCGATACGTCGCCGGCCGTGGGATCGAAAAGTGGCAGGTGGCCGCCGTCGAGCGTCATGGAGAAGGTGCCTTCGGCCACCGTGGTTTCGGCCAGAATGGGGGCAATGAATTTCAAACCTCGCGCGCAAATCTCGGGCGAGAGGTGCACGTTGGTCATCAGCGGCCCGGTGGAAAGATACAGCTCGGCGGGGCCGGGGCTGAGCCGCGCCACCGGCGCGAACGTGAAGCGCCCCTGGCTGACGGGCACGTCCATCGGCTGGATGCGCAGCTGGCCGTCGGCCAGCGTGGCCGAGACATCTGCCTGGCCCACTTGCAGGCCGTAAACATTCATCGAGGTCCAGCCAACCGAGACCTCGCCAGTGACTTGCCGCCACGAGTCCGCGGCCGTGGGCGGACCGCTGAGGTGCCCGCGCAGCGCGACGGCCCGCGCCTGCCGGCCGGCAATTTGCACCGAGTTGCCCAGCAGCTGGCGCCAGGCGGGCGCCAGTTCTTGCCAGTCGTATTCGATCGTGCCTTTGAGATCGACGTCGCCGCCGGCATCGGCCAGCGCCACGGCGCCGGCCAGATCGCACGCCAGCGCTGCCGAGGCCAGCTGCAGCCGCTGCACTTGCACCTGCTGATTGTCGGTGCGGTAAGCGCCTTGAGCGCTCAGCGTCACTTTCGGCTCGGTCCAGGCAGCGGGTTGCGGCGCACCCTGCGCGGGCCGCGCCACTTCGGCGAGCCGCAGTTGCTCAATCACGCCGTTGAGCGTGGCCGACGTGGTGCCCGCTTCGTGCTTCACCTCTCCCTCGGCTCGCAGCTGCCCCGAGACGTGCCACTGCGGAGTCGCGCGCGGATCCTGGTGCCAGCGCTGCCACTGCGCCAGGTCGCCATACAACTGGGTAGTGCCGCCGAGCAAGGCCCAGCCGGTCGGCTGAGAGGCGAGCACGGCTTGGCTGGCCACGACGGTCGTAGCGCCGGCCTTGGCGGTGAGCTGCGCGATCTCGACGCGCAGCTTGGCCAGATCGCAGCGCGCGTCGGTCGCGATTGAAACCGCGGGCTCATTGATGAAAAAGCCATGTCCCCAGGCCCGAAGCTGGGCCACGTCACCCTTGCACTGGGTCACTTCAACCGTCTCGGCCGAGCAGCGTAGCGTGGCTTGCAGCGAGCCCGTGCCGGCCAGGTCCCAACCGGTGATGCCCAGGCACGAGTCGAGTCGCCCCGGCCACGAGGCCAGCGCGCCGCGCCACGAAGGATGCTGCGGCATCAGGGTCGGCGGCCGGCCGCT
>CAZPED010000477.1:0-3847 GCA_964585335.1 uncultured Planctomycetaceae bacterium
GTGGCGCGGGCGTGGCTGCTGGTCACGAGCCTGGGGTATTTCACGCGCCGCGGCAACGGCTGGTTTGCCGCCCGCGGATCGCAATTGCTGCTGTTGGCCATTAGCGTGGCCTTGGCGGTCGGCGTCGCCGAGTTAGTCTTGCGACCGCTACGAGCCAACCTCAGCGGTCCGTTTCATGGCCGCCGGCCAGGCACGCAGTTCCACTATCGCCCGTTGGCCGGAGTCATGCCAGGCGTGGGTCCCGAAGCCCACGTGCAATTCAACTCGTGGGGCGTGCGTGGCAGCGAGCCTCCCGCGCGCCAGGACGCGTATCGCATTATTTGCCTGGGGGGCAGTTCGACGGCCTGCACGTATCTCGACGATGCGAAAGCCTGGCCCCACCTGCTGCAAGAAGATCTCAACGCCGCGCATCCAAACCGGCCAGTTTGGGTGGGCAACCTGGGACTGCCAGGCTATCGCAGCGACCACCACTTGCAGTTCGTTCAGACATCGCCGCTGGTGGAACAGATCGACTGCCTCGTGTTGCAAGCTGGCATCAACGACTTCATGGCTTGCCTGATGGGCCCCCAGCCAGCGGCTCCTCACTGGACGCATCTGCAAATCTGGCAGCTGGCCAGCGACCTGGCACGCAGCACCAGCAACAGTGGCACCCAGGTCGAGGATTCCGCCGGAGCGGTGTATCAACGGCGCCGCGCCATGCGGGCCACCGCCCCGATCGAATCGGCACCGCCCGACATCGACCGCTGTCTGAAACAGTTCGGCAGCCAACTAGCCGAGTTGGCCGATGCCTGCCAAAAGCGCGGCATCCGCCTGGTGCTGACAACCCAACCCGTATTGTGGCGCGACCAGTTGGAGCCAGAACTCAGTAAACTGGTTTGGTTTGGTCAATTGCCCAGCGGGCGGTACCTTTCGATTGAACAGCTCAGAGCCGGCATGGACCGCTACAACGACGTGGTGCGCCAAGTGGCCCGGGAGCGAAACGTCGAGTTGGTCGACCTGGACGAACTCTCCGGCGACGGCACGGCCTTCTACGACGATTGCCACTTTACCGAGGCAGGGTCGGCGCGCGTGGCCCGAATCATTGCCAAACAGCTGGAACAGCGTCCAACGCCTGAGCGAGCGAGCAGCCCATGACCGCCATCCTCGGCATTTCGGCGTTTTATCATGATAGCGCGGCGGCGCTCGTGGTCGACGGTCAAATCGTGGCCGCGGCCCAGGAGGAGCGGTTCACGCGGAAGAAGCACGACGAGGGCTTTCCGCAGCACGCCGTCGACTTCTGTCTGAACCGGGCCGGGCTGACGGCCGACCAGCTCGACTACGTGGGCTTTTACGATAAGCCGTTGCTGAAATTCGAGCGGCTGCTGGAGACGTATCTGGCCGTGGCGCCGCGCGGGTTTCGCTCGTTCCTGCAAGCCATGCCCCCCTGGCTGCGGCAAAAGCTCTACCTGCCGCGCGAGCTGAACCGGGGACTCGGCCACCGTTACCGCAAGCGTTACGTGTTTACCGAGCACCACGAGTCGCACGCCGCTAGCGCATTTTTCCCTTCGCCGTTCGACGAGGCCGCCATCCTGACGCTCGACGGCGTGGGCGAATGGGCCACGGCCAGTTTTGGCACGGGCCGGGGCAATCGCATCGAGCTGACTCATGAGCTGCGGTTCCCGCATTCGTTGGGACTGCTGTACTCGGCATTTACCTACTTCTGCGGCTTCCGCGTCAACTCGGGCGAATACAAGCTGATGGGCCTGGCGCCGTATGGACAGCCCAAGTACGTCGACCTGATCCTCGACAAGCTGATCGATCTGAAACCCGACGGATCGTTTCGCATGGACCTGCAATACTTTGACTATTGCCAGGGCCTGACGATGACCTCGCGCCAGTTCGACCGGCTGTTTGGTGGCCCGCCACGGCGCCCCGAATCGGCCCTGACCGAGCGGGAAATGGACCTGGCGGCATCAATTCAACAGGTCACCGAAGAGATCATGCTCCGCACCGCCCGGCACGTCCACGCGCAGACGGGCATGCGAAACCTGTGCCTGGCCGGCGGCGTGGCCTTGAACTGCGTCGGCAATGGCCGCATCTTGCGCGAGGGGCCATTCGAAAAGATCTGGATCCAACCAGCCGCTGGCGACGCGGGAGGTGCGCTGGGCACCGCGCTGTTCATCTGGCATCAACTGCTCGAGCAGCCGCGCACGCCGCAACCGGGCGATAGCCAGCACGGCTCGCTGTTGGGCCCCGAGTTCACCGAAGCCGAAATTCGCGACTTTCTCGATCGGGCCGGCGCTGACTACCAGTGGTGCCGCTCGGACGAGGAGCTCTGCGACCGCGTCGCCGAGCTGCTCGCCCAGGAAAAAGTCGTGGGCTGGTTTCAAGGACGCATGGAGTTCGGTCCCCGCGCGCTGGGCGCTCGCAGCATCCTGGGCGATGCCCGCAGCCCGGCAATGCAGTCGATGATGAATCTCAAAATCAAGTTCCGCGAATCGTTCCGCCCGTTTGCTCCCTCGGTGCTGGCCGAACATGCCCAGGAGTATTTCGGACTTCCCAATGGTCACGACAGCCCCTACATGCTGCTGGTGGCGCCCGTGCAACCGGCGCAGCGGCTGTCGAACAATGGCCAGGCGATACTTTCGGGAATCGACAAGCTCAAGGCTCTGCGGTCGACGGTTCCGGCCGTGACGCACGTCGACTACTCGGCCCGCGTGCAAAGCGTCGATGCTCTCAGGCACGGCCGCTATCGCCGCTTGCTCGAAGCCTTTTACGAGCGCACGGGCTGCCCGGTCGTCATCAACACGAGCTTCAACGTAAGGGGCGAGCCAATCGTGTGCACCCCGGCCGAGGCGTATCGTTGCTTCCTGGCCACGCACATTGATGCCCTGGTACTCGACCGTTTCGTGCTCGTCAAAAAGCCGTCGGACTCGGCCGTGGACAACTCGGCATACCTGGAACAATTCAGCCTGGATTAACCGTGGCACTCGTCGATCTCAAACGCGATCCGTCGGCCCGCGAGGTGCGGCAGTTTGCCCGGCTGTGGCTGCCGGGTTTTTGCACGCTGTTTGCCGCGTGGGCGGCCTGGCAATGGGAGTCGTGGGGCGCGGCGGCGGCGTTTCTCGGCATGGCGGCCAGCGGCGTGCTGCTCGACTGGGCCCGGCCCGGCTGGATGAAGGCGCTGTACGTCGCCTGGATGTGGGCGGCGTTCCCGATTGGCTGGACCGTCTCGCACCTGCTGATGGCGACGATCTATTACTTGGTCATTACGCCCATAGGGCTTATGATGCGATTGCTGGGGCGCGACCCGCTCGAGCGTCGCTTTGACCGGGGCGCCGAGACTTACTGGTCGCGGCGCGACCCGGCGCCCGACACCTCGCAGTACTTTCGCCAGTTCTAGATGCCGCGACCGACAATGGCCCACGATTCTCGCCAGCCCGATGCCCGCAAGTTTGCCGACGAGGCCGGCCGCCGCCAAGCGAGCGTGTTTGGCGAGCTGATCGATTTTTTGCGGCACAACAAGAAATGGTGGCTGACGCCAATCGTCGTCATGCTCCTGCTTGTCGGGGCGCTCGTCATCCTGGGTGGAACCGGCGCGGCCCCGTTTATCTACACGTTGTTTTAGTGGGTGCCGATCCGATCGTGACCCAGCCGCAAACGTCTTTGGCCGATTCAAGCAGCCAGCCCGGCGACTTGCCGCCGCGACGCATCGTCTACAGCACGCTCAAAAGGGCGTTTGACCTGAGCGCCGCCGGCCTGGGATTGATTTTGGTCAGCCCGCTCTTGGCGGCTGCGGCGCTGGCCGAGCGGCTGGACTCGTCCGGCCCGATCTTTTACCTGCAACAGCGGGTGGGCCGGAACTTTC
>CAZPED010000478.1:0-3846 GCA_964585335.1 uncultured Planctomycetaceae bacterium
TTTCACCATCGTGGAGCGAAAGAATCGTCACCTGGGCGCCTGCTTTTCGCAGGGCCTGAACGGGCCTGGTCAGTTCGTCCTGCTCGAAACCGTCGGTGGCGATGACCGCCACGCGCATCTCGCTTAGCCGGGGCATGGCATGCACCTCCTCAAAGGATTACGTTACCGGGTGTTCCCAGCGATTTTCGCGGCAATATGCGTGCCGCGAGTCCGGATGTCCACCGGCCACGCCCAGTAGACTAGCCGCCGGCGCCTGCTGGCGTAGAATTGTGCCGCCATGGTGAGAGAGGGGCGCTGGGCGGACGGCAAACGTTGGCTGGCGCGGTAGGTTGACTGCCAACGAGGCTGGCCGACGAGCAGACGTCGTAAAGCAGAGGGCAGATCGTATGGCTACCGAGCATGCTTCGACGACATCGACCGATCTCACCACGCCTGCTGCCGACGGAGCACCGCCGAAAGCTCCCGCCCCCGCCGACACACCCGTTCGGGCCCCCGCAGTCGGCGCATCGCCGGAAGCCAAAAAGCGGCGCTGGCCTTGGATCGTCGTCGGCCTCGTGGCCGCCGTTGCCGCAACGGTTTGGCTGATTCCGGTCATCCACACGGCGCTCACCACCGTCTCGACCGACGACGCTTACGTCAATAGCCACGTCACGTTCGTCGCGCCCCGCGTCGCCGGGCAGGTCGTCAGCGTGTTGGTCGACGACAACAACCGGGTGCGCAAGGGCGACCTGCTCGTGCAGCTCGACAAGCAGCCCTTTCAGATTCGAGTACAGCTCAAGCAAGCGGCCGTCGAGCTGGCGCAGGCAAACCTGGCCGCCGCGCACGACAACGCGCGAGGGCTCGTCGCACAAGCCCGCGCGGGCCGGTTCAAACTCGAAAACGCGATCGAGCAGGTCAACAACCAGGTGGCGCTGTTGCGGGCCAACGTGGCCGTCGTCGAGACCAGCCGCGCTCGGTTGGCCCGGGCCAAGGCCGACTTCGACCGCGCCAAAGAGCTGCAGGCCACGCCCGGCGCGATCAGTCAGCAGGAAGTCGACCAGCGGCAAGAGGCCTATCGCGTGGCGCAAGCCCAGGTCGACCAGTCGCTCGAACAGGTTTACCAGGTACGGGTAGGTTTGGGTCTGCCTGCCAAGCCGGCCGATGGCAAACCGTTGACCGAGGTTCCGGCGGATTTGAGCCAAAACTTTTCGGCCGTGCGGCAGGCGCTGGCCGACTTGATGCGCAGCGCGGCGCCTTTGGGCTTTGTACCGCCCTCGTACGACGCCACACCGCAGCAGGTGATCGACGCATTCTACCAGCAAGATCCGCAGGGCAATCTCGACCGCATCTACGCCAGCCTGTTGCCCAACGTGCCCGAGGTGAAACAGGCCGAGGCGAGTTTGAAACGCTCTCAGGCTGAGTTGGACGACGCGCAGCTGAATCTCAGCTACTGCGAAGTGTATGCCGAGATCGACGGCGTGGTGACGCGGCGGAACGTGAATCCCGGCAACAACGTGCAGGCCGGGCAGAGCGTGATGGCGGTCCGCTCGCTGACGGAGATTTGGGTCGACGCGAATTTCAAGGAAACGCAGCTCGACTTGCTGCGGATCGGCCAGCGCGTCGATATGAAGGTCGACATGTACGGCCGCAGCCAGACGTTTGCCGGCCGCATCACGGGTTTCACGATGGGTACCGGCTCGACCCTCTCGTTGCTGCCGGCGCAGAACGCCACGGGCAACTTTATCAAGGTCGTGCAGCGATTGCCGGTGCGCATCGAGCCAGTCGACTACGACCCGGACAAGAACCCGCTATTCGTCGGCTTGTCGGTAGTGCCGTACGTTTACGTGTACGAGCCCGCCACGGGGCCGCACGCGGGCGAGTATCTGCAACCACCCATCGAATCCGACGCGGCGGGCGGCGGCGCGGCCTTGCCGGGCGCCAGCCAGCCATGAGCACCATCGCACTTGCGCCTGTCGCTACGAAGCGTGCCATCAGCCCCTGGCTGGTTGCCGCGGTGGTGGTGGTGCCTACCTTCATGGAAGTGCTCGACACGACGATTGCCAACGTCGCCTTGCGCTACATCGCCGGCGGACTGTCGGCGGCCGTGGTCGACAGCCAGTGGGTGATCACCAGCTACCTGGCGGCCAATGCCACGGTACTGCCGATTTCGGGATGGATCTCCGCGCATCTGGGGCGCAAGAACTACTTTCTGCTGTCGATCGCCGTGTTTACGATCGCCTCGGGACTGTGCGGCATGGCCACTAGTCTCGAACAAATCATCTTCTTTCGCGTTATCCAGGGTTTGGCCGGCGGCGGATTGCAGCCTTCGAGCCAGGGTGTGCTGCTCGACAGCTTCCCCCGCGAGAAGCAAGGCGCCGCTATGACGATCTTCGGCGTCGCCGCGCTGATCGGCCCGATCGTGGGGCCCACGCTGGGCGGATTTCTGACCGACAATTACAACTGGCGCTGGATCTTCTACATCAATATCCCCGTCGGCACCGTGGCCCTGGTCGCCTCGCACGTCCTGCTCGAAGATCCCGAGTATTTGAAGCAGGAGCGGGCCGAGCTGCTTAAGTACCCGATCCGCTTCGACGCCATCGGTCTGGGACTGCTGGCGCTGGCCATTTCGTGCTGGGAAGTCGTGTTGAGCAAGGGACAACAGTGGGACTGGCTGGGCGACCCGTTCTGGCGAGTGCAATCGCTCGTGGTGCTGCTGGCCGTGTCGGCCGCGTGGTTCGTGTGGCGCGAGCGGCGCGTCGCCCAGCCAATCGTCAGTTTTGCTCCGCTCAAGGAACGAAACTTCCTGATGTCGTGCATCATTATCTTCTGCGCGTACGGAGTGCTCTATGCCGCTTCGACCTCGCTGCCCGGGCTGCTGCAATCGCTGCTGGGCTACGATGCCTATCACTCGGGACTGGTGATGTCTCCCTCGGGCATCGCGTCGATTTGCACGATGGTCGTGGTGGGCTTCTTGCTGGGGCGCGGCATCGATAGTCGCATCCTGATCGGTGGCGGCCTGGTCGTCGTGGGCATCAGCAATCTGTGGATGTCCTACACGAATCTGGGAATCAGCCCGTTCATGGTGATTTGGCCCCGGGTCGTGCTGTCGACGGGCCTGGGGCTGCTGTTCGCGCCGCTTAACGTGGCGGCCTATCTGTACACGCCCAAGGAATTACGGGGGGCCGCGGTCGGACTGCTGAGCCTGCTGCGCAACGAAGGGGGCAGCGTTGGCACTTCGTTCGCCCAAACCTTGCAAGAGCGGCGCGATCAATTTCATTCGCTCCGACTCGGCGAGTTTCTGGACCCGCTCAATCCGGCCGTCACGTCATTTGTCGATCACTCGCAGGAATACTTCTACCGGCAGACCGGTGATGCGGCCCTCTCGCGCCAAATGGCGATCGAAGCCCTGGGCGAATTGCGCCACCAGCAGGCCGCTTCGCTGGCCTATTTCGATATCTTCTGGTTCGCCGGAATGCTGTCGTTCGGCCTGGTGGCCCTGGTGTTTCTCATGAAGCGGTCGGTCGCAGAGAAGGGAGCCGTCGTCGGCGGCGAATAGCGTCGCGGCCCCCGGGCGAACTCAGTAGCCGGCCGTGCTAGACCAACGCATGTTCGGTTTCGGCAGGCGGGGGCGCGCCGTGTGCCGCGGGCTTGCGGCTCCACCAGTGCCGCAGCGAGTCGAGATACAAGTACACCACCGGCGTGGTATATAGCGTGAGCAGCTGGCTGAAAATCAGACCGCCGACAATGGCGATACCCAGCGGTTGTCGCAGCTCGGCGCCATTGCCGGTGCCCAGGGCCAGGGGCAATCCGCCCAGCAAGGCCGCCAGCGTGGTCATGGTAATGGGACGGAATCGCAGCACGCAGGCT
>CAZPED010000479.1:0-3844 GCA_964585335.1 uncultured Planctomycetaceae bacterium
GGGCAACGTGCTGATGACTCCCGTGGGCGGCGGCGTGACGCTGCACCCGGGCGACGCGTTGAGCACGAAGAACACTCTGGCCGACGAAGACGGCCACATCACCGAGCTGCGCGAGTCGGTGAATCTGAGCGACTTGCCGGCCGAACGCTGGTGGTGGGACTAAGCCACCCTGACGCGTTCCCCTCTGAATGAACGCCTGTACGGCCACTGCGCGCCTTGGGCGCGGGCCGAGTTTGGGCTAGCGATCGGCGAGCACGACGCGCACGTCGCAGACGTTCGTGTCGGTTGGTCCCGTGCGGATCAGCGCCGCCAGCGGCTGGAACCAGTGGTACGCGTCGTTTCGCTCCAGGTGGTCGCGAATGCCCAGGCCGCGCCGCCGCGCTTCTTCAAGCACTGTGCCGTCAAGCCATGCGCCGGCGGCGTCGGTCGGTCCGTCTTCGCCGTCGGTGCCTCCTGAAAGCATGACCAGCCCCCGGCAGTCGTGGCCGATCCATTGCTCGGCGGCGGCCAGCACGAGCTGTTGATTGCGGCCGCCCAGCCCGCGCCGCTCGGCCGGCGCTAGTTTCACGGTGGGCTCGCCGCCGCTGACCAGGCAGTGCGCACCGGGGGTGCGGGCGGCTTGCAGGGCCCAGTCGGCCAGCTGCCGGCCGACTTGTTCGGCGGGGCCCTCCGAGGCCGGGGCCGATTGTGCGGTGGTGTGGTAACCGCGACTGCGCGCTTCGCGGGCCGCGGCCTCGACGGCCACGTTGTTATTGCCAATGACCAGGTTGTCGACCTGGCAGACGGGCGCGGCGGCCGGCGGCGCGCTGCACTGGCGCTCGAGGGCCTGGAAGACCCGCGCGGAAATGCCGTGGCCGCGCGCGTCGTAACGCGCGAGAATCTCGAGCGCCGCGGCCGGCGAACCTGGGTTCGGCACGGTGGGCCCCGAGGCGATCAGGTCGAGCGGGTCGCCCAGGATGTCGGAAATCACTAGCGACACCAGCCGCCCGGACCGGCAGCAGCGGGCCAGCCCTCCGCCTTTGATCTGACTGAGCTGCTTGCGCACGGTGTTCAGTTCGTCGATTGGCGCGCCGGCCGCGCTGAGAAACCGGGTGACGGCCAGCTTGTCGTCGAGCGTGATGCCGTCGACCGGCAGCGGCAGCAGCGCGCTGCCGCCGCCCGAAATCAGGGCCAGGCACAAATCGTTCTCGCCGAGCTGCTCCACAAGCCGCAGGATTTCGCGAGCGCCGGTCACGCCGTCGGCCGTGGGCTCGTTGACGCCCGCCGGCCGCGCCGCGTGCAGGTGGATGCAGCGCAGGGGGCGAACGCAGTTTTCCGGTACGTTGATCCAGCCGGTGACCTGCTTTTCGCGCAGCAGTTGGGGGCCCAGGGCCGTTTCCAATCCCTCGGCCATTCCCGCGCCGGCCTTGCCCGCGCCCACCACGACGATGCGGCCGATGGCCGCCAGGTCGAGACGCCAGGGGCCGATGACCAGCCAGCGTCCGGCTGCGACCTGCACCTGGCTTTGCACGAGGTGATCGGCGCGGACGGCCGCGACGCCCGCTTGCCAAATGGCCAGGGCATCGCGGCGCAGTTGATCGGCGGTGCGAGGCATGAGCGGTGGCGTTCGTGGTCGAAGGTGCTGGTCGGCTTCTGATCGTAGAGCGAGCGCGGCGCGGCGACAATGGGTCGCCCCGTGCGGGCGGCTCGCCGAGCGAACGGCCCGTGTGGTAGGCTGGTATGCTGGCCCGCGGCGTGCGGGCGCTGCCCGCTTGAGCAGGAGTGCCGATGCTACGCTACGCCGTGACGATTTTTCTGAGCGCGTTCCTGCTGTTTCAGGTACAGCCGCTGATTGGCAAGTTCATTTTGCCCTGGTTTGGCGGCAGCCCGGCGGTGTGGACCACCTGCATGCTGTTCTTCCAGGTGGTGCTGCTGGGTGGTTACAGCTACGCGCATTTTGTCACCAGCAGCCTGCCGCGGAAGGCGCAGCCCGTGGTGCACGCGGTGCTGTTGCTGGTGTCTTTGGCGGTGCTGCCGATCGAGCCCTCGGCCGAGTATTGGAAGCCGACCGGCAACGAGCTGCCTGTGGGGCGTATTCTAGCGCTGCTGACCGCGACGATTGGGTTGCCGTACTTTTTACTGTCGTCGACGGGGCCGCTATTGCAAGAAGGATATCATCGCCAAACCGGACGAACGCCCTACCGGCTGTATGCGCTGTCGAACATTGGCTCGCTGCTGGCACTGTTGACCTATCCGTTCTTGTTTGAGCCGCAGTTGACGCTGCATCGCCAGATTGTCGGCTGGTCGGCCGGCTATGGCCTGTTCGTGCCGCTGTGTGCCTGGTGCGCGTGGGGGCTGGGGCGGCCGTCGCTGGTGCCCGAGGTCGGCGAGGAGTTGTTGCCGCTGCCCAACCAGCGCGCGCGGCGTCCGGCGATTGGCGACATTGGGCTGTGGCTGGCCTTGGCGGCCTGCGGCTCGGTAATGCTCTTGGCCACGACCAACCAGCTTTGCCAGGAAGTGTCCAGCGTGCCGTTCATGTGGGTGTTGCCACTGGCGCTGTATTTGCTCTCGTTCATCATTTGCTTCGACCACGAGCGGTGGTATCACCGCGGCTTTTTCTTTCCGCTGCTGGCCGCGGGAGTGCTGGCGGCTTGCTACGCGCTGCTCGAAGGCAATCTGATGCGGCTGTCGCTGCAAATCGCGATCTACAGCGGCACGCTGTTCGTTTGCTGCATGGTGTGCCACGGCGAGCTGGTGCGGGCCAAGCCCGAGCCGCGTTACGCCACGCTGTTCTATCTGATGGTGGCCGCCGGCGGCGCGCTGGGGGGCATCGCGGTGGCCATTCTGGCGCCCCTGCTGCTCCCCGACTACTGGGAGTATCACCTGGGGCTCGTGGCCACGGTGGGACTGGCGTTCGTGGCGTTCGTGCTGGGCACTCGCGCGCGGCCCGGGTCCGACTGGGTCTGGTGGGTCACCGGTGTGGCGGCCTGCATCGGTTTGGGCCTGGCCATCGGGCTGGGGCTTAGCCTGATCAAACTGCCCACCGCCGAAGAGCGGAACCTGGAAACCACGCGCAACTTCTACGGCGTGCTGCGGGTCAACTACGAAAACACCTTTTACGACGACAACGGACCCAAGCACGAACTGATCAACGGCCGCATCCAGCACGGCGTTCAGTATCTTGACGACGACAAACGCCGCTGGGCCACGACCTACTACGGAACGACGAGCGGCGTGGGACTGGCCATCGAGCGCCACCCGCGGCGACAGGCCGGCCAACCGCTGCGCATTGGCGTCATCGGCTTGGGCTGCGGCACCGTGGCCGCCTACGGGCGCGAGGGCGACACGATTCGCTTCTACGAAATCAATCCGCAAGTGATTCGCGTTTCCGAAGAGTATTTCAGCTTTCGGGCCGATTCGCCTGCCGAGGTCGACGTGGTGCTGGGCGATGCCCGTATCGAATTGGAACGAGAGCGCGACGCCGGGCACCTGCAAAACTTCGACGTGCTGGTGGTCGACGCATTCAGCAGTGACGCGATTCCCATGCACTTGCTGACCAAGGAGTGCGTCAGCCTGTTTCTCGAACATCTCAAGCCCGACGGCGTGATGGCGGTGCACGTTTCGAACCGCTACCTGACGCTGGAAGGAGTCGTGGCTGGAATTGCCGCCGCGGTCGATTGCCGCTGCGCGTTTGTCGACTCGGGCGATGACCGGTCGCGCGGGCTGGCGCAAGCGACCTGGGGACTGGTGACCCGCAACGACGATTTTCTGATCGACGAGGAAGTGGTCGCGGCGATCGGCGCCTCGGAGACGCACGACGAGCAGCCGATTATTTGGACCGACGACTACGGCAGCCTGTGGCAGG
>CAZPED010000480.1:0-3844 GCA_964585335.1 uncultured Planctomycetaceae bacterium
TTCGTCGACCAGTGATTGCAGCGAGGTTTGCATCGAGATCATGCCGAATTTCTTGCCGGTCGTGATCACGTTGCGGAGAAAGAACGTGCCCCGGTTGCGAATGATGTGCTTCGTGGCCTGGTTGACGATCAGGATTTCGCAGGCCACGCGTTTGCCGCCGTCGCGCGCCGGCACCAGTTCCTGGTGAATGATGCCCACCAGCGTGTCGGCCAGCACGTAGCGAATGTGCCCTTCGTCCTCGGTCGGCACGAAGCTGAGCAACCGCTCGATGATCTTGTCGATCGACATGATGTGCAGAGTGGATAGCACCAGGCCGCCCGTTTCGGCCGCCGTCAGCGCGATCTTGATGGTTTCGAAGTCGCGCATTTCGCCAATCGAGATCACGTCGGGGTTCTGCCGCAGCGCGGCACGCAGCCCGCTGTGAAAGTCCTTCGTATCGCGGCCAATTTGCCGCTGGCGCACGAGCCCTCGCTTGTTGGCGTGCAGGTACTCGATCGGATCCTCGATCGTGATGATGTGCCGCGCCTGGGAGCTATTGATCTCGTCGATGATGGCGGTCATCGTCGTGGTCTTGCCCTGGCTGGCGCTGCCGGTCAGCAAGATCAGTCCCTTGGTGGCCTTCGCCATCTCCTTGATGATGTCGGGCACGCGCAGCTCGGCCAGCGTTTTTGGTCGCTGGGCCAGAATGCGGATGACCGTGCCGATTTCGCCGTCGAAGTAGCCGACGTTCACGCGATATCGGCCATAGTCGTCGATGGCCATGAAGTCGTAGTCGTGGTCGGTGTGGAACTGTTGCCGCTGGGCTTCGGTCAATAGCTCCAGCGAGAGCCGCTCGCTTTGCTTCGAGGTCAGCGCCTTGCCGGTGGCCGGAACCAGCTTGCGGGCAATGCGGAACAGCACCGGCGCGCCAGGTGCCACGTGAATGTCGCTGACCCTGTGGGCTCGGCCATGCTTGAGCACTTCGTGAATTGACAGCTCGTTGAGCGGCGTGGTCATTAGCGGAATGGTCACCGTGGCCGTGGGCCGCTCGGCTTGCAGCGGCGAATCGGCCGCAAGGTCGACAATCGGGCTGGGCTTTACCGGCTGAGGCGCTTGCGGCGTCGTGGGCGGCATGGGCGGGGCCAGCGGATTGACGGCTCGTGGCGCAGCGGCCGCCATGACCGGTGTGGCCGGAATCGTGACCAGACCGCGGCAATGCGTGCAATTGACTTGCTGCTCGCGCGGTTGCGGCTCGACCTGAAAGGTTCCCGCACAATGGGGGCAACGAAAGACAACGGGCGGCATACTTGGCTTCTCTGACCGGGGCTGGCGCGCGGGAAGTGCTGCGAAATTTTAGTCTATGAAGCGGCTCGATCGATTAGCAAGAGACGCCTGCCGCCGGCAACGCTCAGATTCCTGCCCCGGACGCCTTGAATTCCAGCGGCTTTGAACCTATAAAAACCTGTCTGGGCCGAAGTGGCGGAATTGGCAGACGCGCTAGCCTCAGGAGCTAGTCCGGGTAACCGGGTGCAGGTTCAAGTCCTGTCTTCGGCACTGATTTTTCAAGGGGTTTGAAGCTCAATCGTGGCTTCAGACCCCTTTTCTTTTTGGCGTCGAAGTGAGCCAGAGAAGCTCACCGGCAAAAATGCCGCCGCTTTACACCCCGCCACGGCGGAAAATATGATGGACCTTGGCGTCCGAAGGCGTTTTTTGGCCCGCGTTCGGCGGCGCCACTCCCTCCGCCCCCGCCCCACCTGGCAGACGCCACGCATGGCTAACCACGGCTTTCCAGCCCTGATTGCAAGTGCCGTCGTGGTCGTGCTGGCCCTGTCGTCGGAACTGGCAGAAGCGGCCGACACGATCGACTACAACCGCGATATTCGGCCCATCCTGTCGAACAACTGCTTCGCCTGCCACGGGCCCGACGATGCCGACCGGCAGGGCGGCCTGCGGCTAGACACCATCGACGCGGCCACGCGCCCGGCAGACTCGGGCAAAACGGCGATCGTGCCGGGCCGCCCCGAGGCCAGCCACCTGATCGAGCGGATTTTGTCCGGCGATGACGAGATCCGAATGCCGCCGCCCGACAGCGGCAAGAGTTTATCGAACGAGCAGAAGCAGCTGCTGAAAAGCTGGATTGCCCAGGGGGCTAAAACGCAAACCCACTGGTCGCTGGTACCCCCGCGCCGTCCTGCACTGCCGACGGTGCGCCGGGCCGACTGGCCACGCAACGACATCGACTACTTCGTGCTGGCCCGGCTCGAACAGGAGGGACTCGCGCCGTCGCCGGGCTGCGACAAGCTGACACTTGTGCGCCGCGTGTACCTCGACCTGGTCGGCCTGCCGCCGACGCCCGAGGAAGCCGATGCCTTTGTCGCCGACGAGCGGCCCGAAGCCTACGACCTGCTGGTCGACCGCTTGCTCGATTCGCCCCGCTACGGCGAGCGTTTCGCCAGGCGCTGGCTCGACCTGGCCCGCTATGCCGACACCAACGGCTACGAGAAGGACCGCCCCCGCTCGATTTGGCCTTATCGCGATTGGGTGATTCGCGCACTGAACGCCGACATGCCATTCGACCAATTCACCATCGCGCAGCTGGCCGGCGACCTGCTGCCTGGCGCGTCGCTCGACGACCGCATCGCCACGGGCTTTCATCGCAACACGATGGTTAACGAAGAGGGGGGCATCGACGTCGAGGAGTTTCGCTTCCTCGCCATGGTCGACCGCGTCAACACTACCGGCGCCGTTTGGCTGGGGCTGACCGTCGGTTGCGCCCAATGTCACAACCACAAGTTCGACCCGCTTTCGCAGCGCGAGTATTACCAGCTATTCGCCTTTCTGAACAACGCCGACGAGCCGGAGCTGGAAGTGCCGCAGCCAGCCATTGCCGCCGAGCGTTCGGCGCAGCTGGCCAAGATCGCCCAGCTCGAAACCGAGCGCGAGGGCAAGCTCGACCCTGCCGCGCTCGAACGCTGGACAGTTGACCGCGCACCGACGGCCGGGCATTGGACGCTCGTTACGCCCGACCGCGTGGAATCGAACGGCCGGGCGACGCTCACCGTGCTCGACGACCAGTCGGTGCTGGCCACCGGCGATAAGCCGAACCAGGACACGTATCTGGTCGAGCTGATCAATCCGCTGGCTGGCGCCACGGCCATTCGACTGGAAGTGCTGCCGCACGCCAGCTTGCCGCGAGGCGGTCCGGGCCGCGCGCCATTGTTCTCGGAAGGCGACTTCATGCTCGGCGAGTTCTCCGTGCAGTTGCTGAAAGAAGCAGGCGCTCCGGGGCAACCGCTGCCCCTGCGCGAGGCGAGCCAGGACTTTGCCGCCGACAAGGCCGCGGCCGCGCAGGCCATCGACGGCGACCTCGACACCGGCTGGATGATCAAGGGTGGCGTGGGCCTGGCCCATCAGGCCGTGTTCCGCTTCGCCGAGCCCCTGGCCGCCGGCGCACGCGTGCAGATCAAGCTCGAACAACGTTACATCCACCAGATGACCATCGGCCGCTTCCGCCTGGCGCTCTCGGCAGACGCCGCGCCCAAGGCCGGCGAGCTGCCCCACGAAGTGGAAGCGGCCCTGACAACATTGCCCGCGGAGCGCTCGCCTGCCCAGCGCGAGCAGTTGAAAGCTTACTATCTGACTATCGCCCCTGAGCTGGCCGACCAGAACAAGCAACTGGCCGAGCTGCGGGCCAAGCTGCCCGAGCAACCGACGACGCTTGTCATGCAAGAGCGCTTGCCCGCCAATTCCCGCACGACACGCATCGCTCATCGCGGCGAATTTCTCAGTCCCCGCGATCCGGTGGAGCCGGCGACGCCGGCCACTTTGCATCCTCTGGCGGCGGCCGAGCCGCGCAATCGGCTGA
>CAZPED010000481.1:0-3843 GCA_964585335.1 uncultured Planctomycetaceae bacterium
GCAGCCCGCGTCGATTTGATTTTGGCCCTGGCCCCCCGTTTCCTAAGCGGTCCGCTTCTGATACCGCAATTGATCTCGCGGCTGTCGCACTTCGAACTCGTCTTCGCCCGCCAGCCATTGACGCTGGCGAGCCGGCTGCGTCACGGCGCTGATGCGCTCGTTCGGCATTTGCAGGCCAGTTTGGATCCTGCCGTTGACGAACCGCTGCTATGGGCCGCGCGGCGTGAAGCGGTGGCCGGTTTGACGCTGGCCCGCGGAGCCTTTCGCCTGCTGCCCGACATGGTGGCCAGCAATGGGTTTCGCGTTTGCCGACTGTACTGGTCGCCGGGTAGTCCGCCGCGCGGGCAGGCCTATCGAACGAGCTGGTGGACGCGTTTGCTCACTCGCCGCCTGCAACAGGGCTTCGAACCGCATCTGGCGCGGCAATGGCCGGCCGGTCCGACATCGCCGCCGGCAGGCGGCGTCGTGCGCGTGGACGTCGGCCGGAATCGACTGGCCCCCGAGATCCTTACAACTCGGGCCGACGAAGACCGGCCGCACGCGGTCTGACCCGCCTCGCACGTTCAGGAAATTTCCGCATGCCACGCCGCACGACGATTTTCTTTTCGGCCGGTGAGCCCAGTGGCGACTTGCACGGCGCGAACCTGATTCGCCAATTGCAGCGGCAATGCCCCGACCTCGAAGCGGTTGGCTACGGCGGCCCCGAAATGGCCAAGGCCGGCTGCCAACTGCACACCGACTTGACGGCGCTGGCCGTGATGTGGTTTCTGCGCGTGCTGCTCAACATTCACAAGTTTTTGGCACTGGCCGGCAGAGCCGACCGGTACTTCCGCCACCATCGACCCGACGCCGTCGTGTTGATCGACTACCCGGGCTTCAACTGGTGGATCGCACGGCGAGCCAAGGCGCACGGCATTCCGGTGTTCTATTACGCGCCGCCGCAGATTTGGGCCTGGGCGAGCTGGCGGATCAAGAAAATGCGCCGCTTTGTCGACCACGTGCTGTGCAGCCTGCCGTTCGAAGCCAAGTGGTTCGCCGAGCAGGGCTGCAACGCCACGTTCGTTGGCCATCCGTTCTTCGACGAAGTGCGCCGCCAGGAACTGGACGAAGTGTTTCTAGCCCGGCATCGCGACCCGCAGCGGCCACTGGTCACCATTCTGCCTGGCTCGCGGACGCAAGAGGTCGAACACAACTTGAAGTACTTTCTGGCGGCTGCCCAGAAGATTCGCGCCCAAGTGCCTGGCGTGCGGTTCGCCGTGGCCAGCTTCAAGCCGCATCAGGCCCAGTTTGCCCGCCAGGCCGTGGCCCGGAGCGGTCTGCCGATTGAGGTCTATCTGCGGCGCACGCCCGAGCTGATCCAGCTGGCCGATTGTTGCCTGGCAGTCTCGGGCTCGGTATCGCTCGAGCTGCTGTATCAGTGCCGGCCGACGGCCATTCTGTATTGGATTTCGCCGCTGGCCTACGCGGTGCAAAAGCGGTTTCGTCACGTGAAGTACATCACGCTGGTAAATTTGCTGGCCGGCGGCGAGCTGTTTCCGACCGACACGACCCCCTACGACCCCGATGCACCGGGGGCCGAGCAGGTGCTGTTTCCCGAGTATCTCACCTGCGAAGACAAATCGTCGGCCTTGGCCCGGCACGTGGTCAGCTGGCTGACCGATCGCCAGTCGCGAGCAGAACTCGTGGAGCGGCTGGAGCGGCTGAAGACCGAAGTGGGGCATGGCGGCGCCTCGCAAATGGCAGCGCGGTACATTGTCGACGAATTGGAACGACAACGGCCCCCGGCGCTGCGGCCACATTGGCTGCCCGAGCGACCGCAATTGGCCGTGCCGCATGAGCAGCATTGTGCCGCGGCCTGATGTCCTGCGCCCCCAGCGGCGTGTTAGAATCAGCGCGACAGCCCGGTTTGCGGCGCCAGCCGGGCTGGGCGTACTTTTTCGATTGACATAACCGTCACCCCCGCGCGAGCACTCGCTTGTTCCTGGCCGATCCCCCGCCGAGCCCATACGACCTGAAATTTCGCCTGCTGGGCGTTCCGGTGCGCGTGCATCCGATGTTCTGGTTCGTTACGTTGCTGTTGGGCCTGGGAGGCAGCCCGAAGCTCGACCAGATGCTGCTCTGGATCGGCGCCGTGTTTGTCTCGATCGTCGTGCACGAGATGGGTCACGCGCTGGCAGCGCGGGCCCATGGCTGGGCGCCAACGATCACGCTTTATGGCTTTGGCGGTTTGGCTTCGTATCGGCCAACGTACCACTCGACGAGCAGCCGGCTGATGATCTCGGCCGCCGGACCAGCGGCCGGATTCGTGTTCGCCGCCGCGATTCTCGCCGGGCTGATTCTCTCCGGCCATCGCGTCGAGTTCGAGTGGCCCCCCGAGGGCCGCCTGCCCTTTCACTGGGAGCTGCTGGCCTCACGGCAGGGTAACTTGCTGGTGTTTTATTTGCTGTACGTGAACATTTTTTGGGGGCTGGTGAACCTGCTGCCGATCTACCCGCTCGATGGTGGGCAGATTGCTCGGGAGTTGCTCGACGTGGTCAGTCCGTCGGACGGCTTGCGTCAATCGCTCTGGCTGTCGCTCAGCGTGGCGGCAGTGATTGCCGTGCTGGCCGTGGTCCGTTTGCACGACAATTTCCTGGCCTTCTTCTTCGGCTACCTGGGCTACCTGAACTACACGGCCATTCAATCGACGTTTGGAACGGGGCGCTGGGGAGGTTACCGGTGAAGTCTGCGGGGCAATTGTCCGCCACTGCCGGCCGCCGGGTCGTGCTGCTGGGCGCGAGCAATCTGACCAAGGGCATCGACTCGGTCTTGGCCGCCGCGCAGATGCACTGGGGTGGTCCGCTGGAAGTACTCACCGCGCTGGGCCACGGGCGATCCTACGGCCGCGACAGCCGGGTTTTGGGCCGGCAATTGCCGGGAATTATCGAGTGCGGCCTGTGGGACGGCCTGGCGGCCAGCCCCCCCGGACAAACGGCAGCCCTCGTGACCGACATCGGCAACGACTTACTCTACGGATATCCCGTGGAAATGATCGCCGAGTGGATCGACCAATGCCTCGACCGCATGGTGGCCCTTGGAGCGCGGACCGTGGTGACGCGTTTGCCGCTCTCGTCGTTCGACCGCCTGACGCCGGCACGTTTTCGCTTGCTCCGCGCGCTGTTGTTTCCAAACAGCCGCATGGAACTGGCCGAGTTGGAACGCCGAGCCCACCAACTCGATGCCCACGTGACGACCGCCGCGCGGCGGCGCGGCTTTACCTTGGTAGCGCATCGCGAGGTCTGGTACGGAATCGATCCGGTGCATATTCGTTGGCGTCATCGCGCGGCCGCGTGGCGCGAAATACTCGCGCCGTGGTCGGCGCCCCACGGGCCTTCGACACCCCGGCGCGGATCGCTAACGCGGTTGGTCTATCTGCGTTCGCGGCGGCCGCACTATCGGCGTTTTTGGGGTCGCGAACAGCGCGCGGCGCAACCCGTGGCGCGTTTGGCCGACGGCACGACGGTGTCGATCTATTGAGCAAGCGCGCGAGTGATCGCGGCGCGTTTGCGGCCCGTTTGCGGCAGTGGCGCGTCGAGTGCGCGAGTGATTTTTGTTGCGTGATTCGAGCGCGCGAACTAGGATGATGAAGTGCGACGCACGCGTGGCGCGACGATTGCACAAGCGACGCATGATGAAGCGGCGCGATGCGAAGCGCGAATGAATTGCTTGATTCGATCGACGCGCGGCGCGAAAAAAAATTTCGTCGAGAGGCAAGATTTGTGCGAAATCATGTTGCACAAACCAGAAGATTTTGTACAAATATCATTCAGATCTTTCCTGAACTCGCGTGTGTCAAGGCCTCCG